>DASXEJ010000164.1 GCA_036490175.1 Pirellulales bacterium
ACGGGCAGTTCACTACCGCGCTGCTAACGCGACACCCCACTCGCGCCAGGCTTACAAGCCAGCGTGATTTTATGTCGTGTTCGCGCCGCGCTTCCGTCATCGTGAGGCCGGCGAACGCAAGATCGTCCGTGGGCGGGCAGCCAAAGAACTTCTTCATCGAGTACGTGCGCAACAATCCGCGGGAGCCACGACGAATGACCCTGATGCGCGTTTGGCTGGTGGCCACAATGTCTGCCTGCGGCGCATGGATGGCGTGCGCAGCGCACGCTACCGCTTATGAGCAAGAGCCAGCGGCGGCCGACGTTGTTTTGGGCGAGAGGATCACGAATTCGATCGGCATGGACCTGAAGCTGATTCCAGCCGGCGAGTTCTTGATGGGGACCGCAGGAGCCGCGGAAGACGACGAACAACAGCATCGAGTGCGCATCACGCGACCATTTTATATGGGCGTGTACGAAGTGACGCAGGTTGAATATCGCAAAGTGATGGGGAAGAATCCCAGCTACTTCTCAGCGACAGGTAAGAGCAGTGCGAATGTCGAAGGGATGAACACGCTGCGCTTTCCCGTCGATAATGTCACGTGGGACGACGCGGTCCGCTTTTGTCAGAAGCTTAGCGCAACCGAAGGCCGCACCTATCGCCTGCCCACCGAGGCAGAGTGGGAATACGCCTGCCGCGCAGGAACCGCATCGGATTATCATGCCGGAGATTCCTTGCCCCAGAACGAGGCCCGGATCAGCGCGATGCGAACGGCTGACGCGCAGCGCCCTACGGCGGTAGGATCGTACCGCCCCAATCGATTCGGCCTGTACGACATGCACGGCAACGTGTGGGAATGGTGCTCGGACTGGTACGATAAGAACTATTACACGCAGTCCCCGCGCGAAGATCCACAGGGTCCGGCCGACGGCGACTATCACGCCGATCGCGGCGGCTGCTGGGCCAGCGTCGACGAAACCTGCCGCTCGGCCAATCGACGTAGCGACCCCGCCAACCGGTCCGACATTTTGGGCTTTCGCGTCGTCCTGGTTGCGCCCCAGCCCGAAAAGCAAGACAGCTCGCCAGCCAAACCGAACGATTGTCCCTGATGCGCATCTTCGCGAATCGCCGGGCGCATTAGCCGGCCTGCTGCTTGCCCGCCACAGCGAAGCCGTCGAGAAAGTTGCGCAGCAACTGTTTGCCGACGGGCGTGCCGATTGACTCGGGATGAAATTGGATCCCATAGATCGGAAACTCGCGATGGCGGACGGCCATGATCACCTGGTCCTCGGTCTTGGCCGTGACCTCCAGGCATTCGGGCATCGTTGCCGGATCGCCCACCAGCGAGTGATAACGCATGGCCTGAAACGTGCGCGGGATGCCCGCGAAGAGCGGGTCGCCGTTGTGCAAGACTTCGCTGGTCTTGCCGTGCATCACGTGATCGGCGCGCATCACTCGCCCGCCGAAGGCGTGAATGATTCCCTGGTGCCCCAGGCACACGCCCAGCATGGGGATAGTGCGCCCCAAGTGCAAGATCACCTCGCGGCAGATGCCGAAATAGCGCGCGTCGTCGGGCCGGCCCGGCCCTGGTGAAATAATAATGCGATCCGGACTTTGGCGCGCAAGCTCGGCCAGCGAGACCTTGTCATTGCGAAACACGATCGGCCGCTCGTCGAGCTCTCCCACATATTGAAAGAGGTTGAACGTGAACGAATCGTAGTTGTCGAGGATGACGGTCTTCATGCGACGTTGCGCGTGCTGCTGCACGCTTAGCTTCCGTTGGGCGTAGGCAGGTTTTCTAGCGCCGTGATCAAGGCGCGGGCCTTGTCGAGAGTCTCTTGATACTCGGCGCGCGGGTCCGAGTCGGCCACGACCGCGCCTCCCACGCTGAAGTAACAGCGCCCGTCAGTCACGACAAACGTGCGAATGGCGATCGACAGGTCGATCGTACCGCAGAAATCCAGATAGCCGATCGCGCCGGAATAAATGCCCCGCTTGACCGGTTCCAGCTGGTCGATGATTTTCATGGCCTCGATCTTGGGCGCCCCCGTCATCGAGCCCCCGGGAAACGATGCGCGAATCAGATCCAGCGCATCCCGGTCGTCGGCCAGTTCGCCACGCACGGTCGAAACCAGTTGAAACACCGTGGCATACGGCTCGACCACCATCAGCTCGGGCACATGCACCGAGCCGAATTTGCAAACTCGGCCCAGGTCGTTGCGCACCAGGTCGACAATCATCATGTTCTCGGCCCGATCCTTGAGTGACGTGGTCAGCTCGCGCCGCGCCGCCGCATCCTCGGCAGCACTAAGACCGCGGCGGCGCGTTCCTTTGATCGGGCGGCTCTCTGCCACACGGTCTGGGCCCATGCTCACGTAGCGCTCGGGCGACGACGACAGCACCTGCGCCTCGGGAAATCGCAGGTACGACGCAAACGGCGCCGGATTGATCCGCCGCAATTCTTGATAGAGCTGCCAAGGATCGGCGGTCAGCCCTGCATCGAGCCGATGCGTGAGGCAGATTTCGAACGCATCGCCCGCGAAGATGTGTTGCCGGCACGTCTCGACCAGCCGGCAATAGGCCTCGGCGTCGAATTGAGAATGCACGGTGACCTCGGCCGCACGTTGCCGACCATTTACGGCGACATCGTCTTCGCATCCGGCCGTATCGAACGCCGCGATCCGGGCGAGCATCTTGTCGCGGCGCAGCTCGGCGGCGCGGCGGGCGTCGTCGCTGGTGGGACCGCGCCCCACGACCGACAGAAACGATTTGCCCGACTCGTGGCACTGCGCCAGCAGCACGTCGTGCAACATGAAGTACACGTCGGGCAGCTCGAGGTCGTCGGCCCCTTGGTCGGGCAATTCCTCGACGAAGTGGCCCGCCTCGTAGCCGAAATAGCCGACGGCGCCCGCCAACAGCGGCACCGGATGGTCTTGATACGTGCCGTGGTCGATCGCATGCTCGTTGAGCACGCTGCGCAGATCATCGAACAGATCGGCCGTGCGCGTTTCGACAATCGGCCGGGCAAGCACGCGTCCTTGCGGATCGTGCCGGTAAGTGACTTCGATCTGCGCCAGGGCCGCGCCTCCCGCACGCAGGCGGCGCTTGGCCTTGTAAACCAGGAAGGGATCGGCGCCGAGGAACGAATATCGCCCCAACCGGGCGGACCCAAGCGCGCTATCGAGCAGGAAGGCATACGGCTCCTGCTGGTGCATTTGCTGATAGCGCCAGAAGGGCGCCGCCAGATCCAATTCGACCAGCAAATGACAGGTCGCGCACGATGTGTCGCCCAGCAGCGCCGGACTATCGGATTTCATCGACCGCGAGGCCTCTCGTGCGATTCGTAGCGCTGCCAACGTCTCCCCAACCATAATCTAGGGGACACGGCAGGATTCTTAAAGGGACGGGCTGCGCTGGCCGTTTTTCGCTCCCCGTGCCCGAGCGGGACACTTCCGGAGACCGCCGCAGTGGATCGACTTGCACGCCTTCCCGCGGATGTGACGATTTCAGGGTACGCCGCCATTGGGACGCGGCGCTTTACGGATGCACTGCTTTATGGATGCACAGCCGCACCGCCATCCACCGTCAGCGTTTCGCCTTGCACCAGGTCGCTCAGCGGGCTGGCGAGAAACAGCACCGTGTCGGCCACGTCGTCGGCCGTGAGCATGCGTTCTCCCATCATCGAGCGATCCTTGCGGGCGTTAAAGATCACGTCAGCGCCGGGAATGCGGCGGGTCGAATCGGTCTCGACCAGCCCGGCCTTGATCACGTTGACGTTGACGCCCAGATTTCCTACTTCCAAGGTCAAGTGGCGGACCAGGCTCTCGAGCGCCGCCTTCGAGCTGCCGATCAGCCCGTAGAAGGGGAGCGCCATGTGCGAACCGTGGCTCGACAGCGCGATAACCTTCGAGCGCCCTGCGCCCTCGGCACGCTTCATCAGCGGCAGTGCCGACTGCACCAGGTACAGTAGCGCCAGCACATTCGTGCTATAGGCGGCCTGAAAGTTTCGTCCGGTGGCGGCCATCAAGGGGCGGAATCCGCCTGTGGCCGCGTTACTTACCAGAATGTCGAGCTTGCCGAAGCGTTCTTTGATCGCGTCCATCATGCTACGGACGTCGTCCTGCTCGCTGACGTCGGCCTTGACCACCAGCACGTTGCGGCCAAGCTCCGCGATCTGCTCGGCCAGCTCGTTCGCCGCCTGGCGATTTACCACGTAGTTAACGATGATGTCCGCCCCCGCTTCGGCCAGGCGCAATGCCGTGGCGCGCCCAATGCCGCGCGAGCTACCGGTGACGAGGGCCACTTTTCCGTGCAGGTCGATCATGTGTTGTTACCCAAGAAATAAAACAAAACGATGGTTTGATGTTATCGATTGCCGAGAGATGCCATTACCGCCACGTGTCCGTCGACCGTCCATGAACGCAGGCGCAGGTCCTGCAGTGCGGCTCCGCCATAGGTTCCTCGCCCGTGGGGGAGCACTTCGACCTGGCGCGGATCGAAGCTCTCGCCCCGATTGCAGGCTTTGTACAACGCCTCTTTGGCAGACCAGATAAAGCAAGCGATGCCGCTCGAGCGGGCCTCGGCCACCCACGCGCGCTCGGCCTGGGTGAACCACAACTGGCTCAGGCTGGCAGGTAGCGGCCGGCTGACCGCCACATCCACACCGAGCAAAACGTCCGACCTCTCGCAAATAGCCGCCAGCACGCCGCGATCCGTGTGCGAAATCGACAGCGACCAGCCACGTTCGACCCCGTTCCAACTGACGCGGGGACGATTCACGCGCCCGTCAGTATCGCGAGACAGGATTTCGATCGTGTTCCCTGCGGCGCCAGGGGCCAGGTGGTCGGCGATCAGCTGTTTCGCCAGCGCCCGGCCGCGCAGCCAGGCCCGCCGGCGCCCGGCATCGCGCCACGTGCGCAATTCGGCCTGTTCGCGCACGCTCAGCCAATCGTCCGCAGGACGATCGGCCCAGGCGTCGAGCGACGACCCTGACAGGTAGCGGTGATAAATGTTTGCTGGTTGCATCGACGACTCTCGCTCGCTCAATTCTGTCGCAACATCACGACGCGATGCCCCTCGACGGCCACGATCACGGCGCGATCCTCGCCAAAAATCGTGAAGTCATAAATCGCGTGCTGCGCTTCCATCGCGCGACAGCGGAACTGGACCAGGCATTTTTCGTTATCGCGCGGCATGCGGCCGCGCCGCACCAACTCTAGCGAGTGCGGCAGCGACACGGCATCTCCGCCGAACACAAAGGCGTGCGTGCCACAAGCGTAGAAGGCGGCATCCAACACCGTGGCGGGAATGATCCACTCCTGGCCCGCCCGCGCACCGCCGAAGGCTCGCAGCGGAAGTGCCACTAACTGCGCCCAGCCCCCCTCTTCGCCTAGCGACAGAGCTTTCATGCCTTGCAACGTCGGTCCGTGGTACATCTGCAGGCTATTCGTGAATTCAAACGGAACCCATTCCGTCGGCGGCTCGGGCATCTCGGCCGTATACGGCACGAACTTATCCACCACCGCCACTGTGGCGCGCTGATAAATCCGGTCCTTGTGCATCAACTTGCCGATCCGATTGTGGAAGTCCGCGATCAACTCGCATTCGACGGTGCCATCTGCCTGGGGAACGGCCGTCACGTGTGCGATGATCGGTTGCTCGTTGCGAAACGCCAGCCCGTCCACCATCTGCGCGTTGCGCACTTCGGCCACCGTTTTGCCGCTGGCCAAGGCGGCCGCCTCGGCTTGCGATTCCAGCCCCACGACCGCGGCCAGAAACGGCTTGCCGCGCAATTTGTGGTCCAGCAGAAACGGATCCGTCGTCGGGTCGAAGCGTATCTCGGCTTCGCTCCCCGGCTGCCCCTCGCGCGGGCGGATCGAATCCACAAGCGGCAGTTGGGCAATATCGATACTGCCTGTCGCCGCCGGTGCGGCGACCGTGAAGGGATAGAACGTGCGTTCGAAGAACCCATCGGTGATCAAAACCTCGGCCGTGGGGAGACTGGCCTCGAGCTCGCGACAGAGATGATCGATCCCCTCGCGCGGCGAGATGAATTCCATCTTCAGGATGCCCTTGGTGCCGACATTGCTGTCGCCCAGCATGGCCATGCCGACCTCATCCCACGATTGCCAGTGCAAGCAAGACGAGGCACAGTCAGGCCGCGTCGAGCGATACCAATCGATCAGCTTGGCCAGCATGTCGTTGGCGGCTGCGTAATCGGCCAGCCCGTTGCCGCCAAAGCGGCCACTGATCGAACCGAAACCGACGAAGTAGCGGACTGGGTCTTGCCGCGTCAGCGACATGAGTCCGACGGCACCATCCAACTTGCCGGCGAAGGTGCGTTCGAGCTTCTCCCGCGTGCGCGTGCCAAAGCGACCCGAGTCGGCGAATCCGGCGCCGTGTACGATCCCGTCGATCGGTCCGTCCACGCGGCGGATTTCGGCCAGCACCTTGGCTAGTTGCTGCCAGTCGGCCAGATCGCACGAGTGGTACGTCGCCTGCACGCCGGCGGCGGCAAATTTTTGCAGCGATCGGTAGATCTCGATATCGCACTTGATGCGCTCCCACTCGCGATCGGGCGAACGCCCTTCGGCAATGGCGCGGCGGACGATCTGCACCTTCATTTCGTCTAGTTGATCGTCTGTCGAATGCCGCCAGGGGGCGTCTTCTTGCGGCACTTCGCTGCGGCCGATCAGGTGCAATTTCGCACCAAAGCGCTGACCCAGCGCCAAGGCCACCGCGGCAGTGATTCCCCGCGCGCCCCCGGTGGCTACCCAGGTGCCGCCGCGGGGCACTTCGTGTCGAGGTAACGACTCTACGGGACGCAACACCGAGCGCACGATGCGCCGCACGCCGCGCGACCAGGCAACTTCCACGTCGGGCGCGTCCGCGGCCAGCTCGCGGAAAATCGCCTCGACAACGGCGGCAGCCGGTTCGTCCGCCGAGGCGTCGATCGCCTTGGCGCGAACTTCTCGCTTCGGCTTGCGCGTGTCCTCGATATACAGCGATTTGATCAAGCCCGTCAGCGAGCCGCCGTCGGGCGTCGTCACCTGACCGGAGAGTCCTAAATCTCCTCCCAGCGAAGTCGCGGCCACGACCGTGATAGGCGTCGTATCTTTGGCCCTCATCCGCAAACGGAACCACTGCTGTGCGGTGAGGAACGGATTGACTAATCCCTGCGCGCGCCGTCGTTGCCACGCAGCTTGATCCAACAACGGCGCGTTACCTTCGTCGCGTCCCGACATCAAGAACAAATAGCGTGGCTTGTGCGCCGCGTAGACCGCGTCGATCGCAGCCATGGCTTCTTCGGCCGAAACGTCCACCGGCAGCATGTGCACGGCGACGCCCGCGGCCACCAATCGCTC
>DASXEJ010000165.1 GCA_036490175.1 Pirellulales bacterium
TTGCGGCCGAAGTCCGGCGGCGTTTGCTATCGAATCCTTTACGGTTTCATCGGAGCTCACGTGGCACTCATCGCGCTCGGCACCACGAAGGCGGCCGTCGTCGATCCAAAAGATATTGACCGAGCGATCAAGTGTCTCGGATTGGCGCAAAGCGAGCCTGAACGTTACACGCTGGAATACTGACGCCAAGGAGTTCGGTATATGGCAAGCACCAGGGATTTTGCCGATGTTCTGAGGAAAAAGATCGCAACCGATCCGCGACTCGCCGCAGCCGTTGCCGAAGCTCGATTTCAAGCGAACATCGCCGAGCAGATTTACACCGTGCGCACTGAAGCTGGCCTAACGCAAACGCAACTCGCTCGGAGGATCGGTACCCACCAATCGGTCATCGCACGGCTCGAGGACGCAGACTACGAGGGACACACCTTTTCCATGCTTCGTCGGATTGCGGACGCCACCGGCAAGGAGCTTTTCATCGCGTTCAAAGAGAGTAACCCAGGAAGCGGACCAGTAACGGTCGAGCCACATCGGGCGCCTGCACAAAAGGCACCCCCATTGAATCGGCGGTCGGCAGCCGGATCAAAACTGAAATCCGCGCCAAAATCCGCACCATCCGCCCGCAAAAAGAAGCGGAGCCATTAGGATCGGCCGGTCAGCGATTTATCGATCGCATAACGCTCCTGGCAATACCGTTCAAAGACACTGCCCGTTGACCGGCGATTTCTCCTGACGCTGCCAATGCGTTACCATCAATAGCAGCTTGCCGCACAGTAGATTGCCTGGTGCGGCCTCCCCGACTGCCTGGAAATCGAGGTCCGCTTGGACGAATCCAATCCGTTATCCAAAACGGCCAGTTTCGTGACGACCGGGGCGCGCAGCATGCTCCGCTCGCTCACGCTGGGCAGCCTGTTGCTTCGCAAACAGCTTTGGGTCTGGCCGATCCTGGCCGCACTACTGTTGGGCGTCGTCGGCCGCTGGATCAGTCGGTCGGTGGAATCGGCCATGCGCGAGCGGCGCGTCGCCGAGCTAACCACGGTAATCAATGCCGACGTGGCGGCGCTGCGCGTATGGATGACCGAACAAGCGTTCGATGCCGAATTCATGGCCGAAGATGAGCGGATTTTGCCCGCCGTCGACCAACTGCTCAAGGCAGCCGCCGACTCGGCCGATTCGGAGCGAGCCCTGCTCTTTTCGCCCGGCCAGGCCGAACTGCGCGGGCAACTCATGCCGCGCTTGAACCGCTTCGGCTATGTCGGCTTTTGCCTCGTTTCGCCCGCAGGCGTCGTGCTGGCCGCCGATCAGGACGGTCCGGTCGGCAAAACGCTGACCGGCTACCGCAAGGAGTTTTTCGACGGTGTCTTTGCCGGAAAGCCGGCGGTCTCGCGCCCTTTTCTTGCCGCCATGTTGCTGCCCGATGCTCATGGCGAGTTGAAAGCGAACTTACCGACGATGTTTGCCGCCGCCCCCGTGCTCGGCGACAAAGGTGAACCGCTGGCGGCGCTGGCCCTGCGTATTTCGCCCGATAAGGACTTCACGCGCATTTTGCACATTGCCCAGTCGGGCGAAACCGGTGAAACCTATGCCTTCGATCACCATGGATTGTTGCTCAGTCAAAGCCGCTTCGAGAAAGAGCTGAAGCAGCTCGGGCTGATGGTCGACAGCCCCGATGCCCAGTCGATCCTCTCGGTCAGTTTGCGCGATCCCGGCGCGAACCTGCTGGCCGGCGAGCGAGCGAAACAAGCGCGTTCGGAGCAGCCCTTCACGCGTTTGGCCGCGGAGGCCATCAGTGGAAAGAGTGGCAACGACGTCGAGGGTTATCGCGACTATCGGGGCGTCCCATCGATCGGGGCCTGGATCTGGCTGCCCGAATACGAACTCGGCGTCGGCACCGAACAAGACCTGGCCGAAGCGTTTCGGCCCCTGTACGTGCTGCGGCGGGCATTTTGGGGAATGTTCGGACTGTTGGTGGCCGCTTCGGCCGCGATCTTCGTCTTCACGTTGATCGTCGCCCGTGCCAATCGCGAGGCCCAACGGGCCGCCCTGGTCGCCAAACGCCTCGGCCAATACACGTTGGACCGAAAGCTTGGCGAAGGAGGTATGGGCATGGTCTACCTGGCCCATCATGCCATGCTCCAGCGACCCACGGCCGTCAAGCTGCTCAACGTCGACAAAAGCAACGAGCAAACGCTGGCCCGCTTCGAGCGCGAGGTCCAGCTCACCAGCCGGCTGAACCATCCGAACACCATCGCCATTTACGATTACGGCCGCACGCCGGAAGGCGTCTTTTATTACGCGATGGAATACCTGGACGGCATCAATCTGGAAGATCTCGTGCGTCAACACGGGCCGCAGCCCGAGGGCCGCGTGACGTCGATTCTCGCGCAGGTCTGCGGTTCGCTCAGCGAGGCACATGCGATCGGCTTGATCCATCGCGACATCAAGCCGGCCAACGTCATGTTGACCGAGCGGGGTGGCATTTGCGACTTCGTCAAAGTGCTCGATTTCGGTCTGGTCAAGGCGCTCGAAGGCCAGCCCGATGGGTCGCTGACGGCCGAAGGCGTGTTTACCGGCACTCCGCTCTACATGTCGCCCGAAACCATCCAGGGTTCCGAACACGTCGACGCGCGGACCGATCTCTATGCCGTGGGGGCGATCGGTTACTTCCTGCTGACCGGAACTCCGCTATTCAATGGCGCCAACGTCCTGGAGATTCTGCACAAGCACGTCACCATGGCTCCCGAGCCGCCGTCGTTGCGGATGCGGCGTCCCGTGTCGGCTCAACTGGAAGCGTTGATCCTCAAATGCCTGGCCAAGAATCCAAAGGATCGGCCGCAGTCGGCAGCGGAGTTGGGCGATGCG
>DASXEJ010000166.1 GCA_036490175.1 Pirellulales bacterium
TTCTTTACTTCTTCGGCAAATTCTACGCCAAACACCGCCTTGAAGGAATCAAGAAATTGCTGAGTTTTCCTGAAGTCCCGAAAAACTGGCCAAAACACGAAGCTGTGCGGCGGGCAAAGCCATGAATCAGGACCAACCCGCTGCATTATGGCGGCGGCATTGTCCCATTCTTCCCGCAGGCACGCAACTGCAAGTTGCAGCTCCAAGCTGCTTCCGGACCAATCGAAGCCATCGAGAATGCTCATCGCCGAGCCGTTGTCGCCGGACCACTTCAAGGCTTGAGCGTGGTTGACGAGGATGATTTTCGCGTGCAGTTCTTTTCGCGGGCGCTTGTGGGATCGCTTCGTGAGTTCGTGACCAAATTCCCCCATTCGAATAGCCAGCGTCCATTCTTCGCGCCGGAGAAGGGCATAGAGCAGATCGGCTAGGTGCCGATCTGCGACATCGACGTGCGGCTCAGTTGTCTTGCGCCAGAGAACTTGGCCAATCTTGAGTCCGACTTCCGTGACCACCGCAATCGTTTGAAGTAGGTAGTCCTCGGAAACCTCTAGCCGTTCTCCGATGTCCGGCTTCTTGGGAAACTTGACTCCTTGGGAAAGGCAGTTCTCTAGGTACTGGGAAGTCACCTTCCCGTCGCAATGCGTAAAAAGGTTCCTTCTTTGCGACATTTCAACGAACACTGGCCAATTTGCAAATTTCGTTATGGTTCCAGCGTCAAATTGCGTGGCGATCCGCTCGAAGCTCTTGATGTAGCTTTTACGAAGCAGGGAGTCGATTTCGGCATCGACGAGGCGCTCTGAGATTTGCTTTTTGTCGCGCTCAAGAACTTGAGAAAACTTTACCTCTTTGTCCCCTAGTTTCTTGAGCCACTTGTCCTGCGAGAAGAGAGCGCGAAGCAGATTGTTTAAGTATGCGTCTAAACTGCTGAATGCCCCTATGAATAGCGTCTCTGCCATGATCGCTCCGTGCGGCAGCATGCCTCCTTTCGATTCGGTCTGGAGCATGTAAATCGCCTTCATGTAATCCATGAGGCTTTGCACCGCACGTGCTTGCTCGATCGGATCGCTACGATCCCTCAGCTTATTGGCTGTCTGCTGCACCTTCTCGGTCAATGTCGCCAGTTCAGAGTTTTGATTCGCTGCGGCCAGCTTTACGAACGTGGACGCGAGCGACCCAAGCGCTTGCATCTTCTCGTGAAATTCCTCCATGATCCTGGCCATATGGCCATCCGGCGTGGAGTCATCGTGTGCCCGACGCACTAATAGCGACATTGCACTTTCCGAACATGAACCAGAGGGGTGGATAATGTGTCCAAGTAGAGCCGATCCATCTCCCGGAGGCTAGACAGCCAACCCTCAACGCCCCAACCGCTGCCGTTCTGCACCATCGCCGATTCCGTGGGCGCCACGGAGAGCGGACCGCGGTTTGGCACCGCAGCAGATTTATCAACTGCCGGAGGGGTCCGCAAGGATGGGATCGAAAACCCCTCTCTCCGCTAAGCCTTCCGCTTGGCTTTCACCAGCCGCCGTATGGCCTCGGTAGCAGCTTCCGAGCGGTTCCAGCCCTTCCGCTCGTCGCATCTCTGTCCGGGTTTGGTGATGGCCCAGTAGTCCGCCCGCGCCGGATTAATCCGCACCGGCCGCTAGCGCTCCAAGAGCGGCATTGGCCGCCTTCCCTTACTAGGCTAGCCGATGCAGAGGGTAACCTGATGTGTGGCACAATGTCCAAGGAAATCAATGGCGGCGAGAATGAACTACTCGGGGCGGTCAGATCACGCGCGCCGTGTGTCGGCCTCCGCAGTTGTGGCTGCTCGGGCCAGGCTAGAGCCGACGACTAATAGCGGCTTGCCGGATCGACACGAGGAGCCAGCCACCTCGGCCGCCTACGACGCCATGCACCATCTGTGCGTCGAGCTGCATTACCTGTCGTGCAGCGGCGGCGTGGGCAAAGGCCGCCGGCGTTGAACGGCTAGGCGATCATTGGTAGGATCGTCACTGCATTGCTGATCGCTCGCTTGCGTAATCCGTAGCACCTGCCGTGGTGGAGCACGATGCCAGTCTGGAATCACGACGTTAAATATGCCACAAGCGCGCGACGGCCAGCAATGCAGCATAATTCGGGGCGTGGTAGGATTGCGGGCATGAGCATGATATGGAAGCAGCACCGCGCGGAAGCCTTGCGTGCCATTGAGCCCGGCGAGCGCGAATTCATTCCTGAGTGTGGCGAAATTAAAGTCGTTTTCGACTTCGATCCAGCTTCAGTCGACCCCAATGCGGCCAGGCTCATTGACGTACTGCTGGCCGAGGAGAGGCTCGGCGTCGATTGGCCACTCGGGCATGACGGGGCTAAATAATGGCTGGCGGCATGAGCGAACCAATCGAAGACGCAGAGCTGGCAGAGGCGCTTGATCTCGGCAGAAAACAGGCCGACAAGGCAGCCGAGATGGCACGAGAGGAAGCCTGGGGCGACTACATCTGTGCACTGCCCGGCGACCTGCACCGCCGCTACATTGACAGCCTCGGTGCTCCGGCGCGGCTCGATGACCTGCGCCGCTGGTGCGTCTCCGTCGCGTTTCCGACGATCCGCGGGTTTCGGAAGTCGGAAATGTTTGCCGACCCGCAGAAGCTTTTGGCGGAAGTTAGACGCGCCGTGCTGGCCATTGCCAAAGGCGCTGAATCAGAGCTTCCGGAGGTTCCCCCGGAGTTGCCGATTCAATCTGCGGCCGATGCCGAGAATGCGCTGCGCGCACTGACACAATGGTGCGAAACAGCCTTGGCCGCTAGTTGGCATGCGTCCCTGTCGAAAGCGCCGCACTCGCAACCGACAGAGAACAGGGCGCCTATCTAACGACCATCACGCTGCCAGGATTCGCTCCCACGTCGGCAGCAACTCTTGATGCCAGGCCTCGCTGGTTTCGTTGGCCATGCGCAGATGGTCGCTGGCCAACTCGATATCGGGAGCCTTGGCCCCCATCATCACCGCAATCTCTCCGACGGTCCACGATGGGGCGACCGTCCAGTCCTCGTACCAGACTTGCCACGCGACCGGTTGCCATTCGGCAAGAGTCGAGAATTCGGCTTCCCAGATTGCGTCCTCGGCTTTGTAACGCATCGCCCAGTTGAGAATCTCTTCGGCGTCGAACGGCGGGTCGGGCTTGCGCTCCATCCCGGGCCGCAACTGGGCTTGCAGCGTCGCGTGGTTCTTGTAGCTCGATATTGCTTGCCGCAGCTTGTCGCGCCGGCGTAGCCAGATCCAGCGGTCAACGTGTGGCCGCTCGCCGAGGCCAGCGCAGAGCCGATAGTAATGGTCCCAGGTAACCTTGGCTCCGGTGATACCGTTGGGCGTGGCCGTCAATCGTAAGTAGCGGGCGTAGTGCTGGGCGTACGCCCGCGGGTCGGGCACCTGGCCGCCGTCGCCGAGTCCGCCATCAATCCATGCCGCATAGGGTATCGTCGCCGCCCACCGCTCGACGGCGCCGTTGCCCCACAGCTTGCCGCGGTTTTCGCCAGCATCGGGACGATAATCGAAGTTGAAGTGCTCTTCCGGGTGACCAAGCACGCCGGTCTTGCCAAGCAAGTTGCAAAGCATGCTGGAGCCGGTGCGACCTGAGAACGCAATAAAGTAATTCACCGCTCAAGCACCTCATGCAAGAACTCGGAGAACCGCTCGACCGAGCGATTGATAGTATAACGCCACAGCACGGCCTTCCGTGCCCGGCCAGCACGATCGCGGCCGCCGTTGCTCATTGCCAGCCGGCAGGCTTCCGCCAATTCGTCGCCAGTCGCATCGGGTGAAACCGGCCAAACCAACGGGCCGTCTTTTTCCTCCGCCTCGGGTACGATGCCAGTGCGGACTGCGACCACCGGAACGCCAGCGGCGAGGCCTTCGACAATCGACAGGCCGAAGCCTTCGTCGCGCGCACAGCAGACAAGCACATCGAACGCGGCAAGCGTGCTGCCGACGTCCTGGGTTGCCCCGGGGAAGATGGTGCCGGGTGCCTGTTGCTTCAGCTTGCCCGCGGCGATTCCGTCGCCAACCAGCACGGCTCGATAGTGCGGCAGTACGGTCGAAGGGTCGGCAATCTGGCCATCGACCCGCAGAGTCGCATTCAATGCCCTGGCAGCGTGCACAGCCGCTAGCGGGTTTTTGTCGAGGGCGAGCCGGCCTAAATAACCGATCACCCGCTGGAATGGCTCGACGCCCCAGGCAGCACGCACCTGCTCGCGATCGATAGTCGGCTGGCATCGCTCGGGGTCAATGCCGTTGTGGATGATAGCCACGCGGTTGCGAAGCTCGGGCGCAAACGGTTCGACGGCCGCCCTGCTGACGGCATACAGATTGGTGGCGAATGGCATTAAGCTGGCCAGCATCCTCCGGGTGAACTCGCAAGAGCCGTGGCTGGGCAGTACGACACGACGGCCGCGAAAGTCGATCCTGGCCAGCGGCTCCGGGTCGACACCCCAAAGAATCACGATATCCGAAGCCTCGATCACTCTCTCAATGGCAGCAGGCCAGTTCGGAGCGGACCTCGCTCCCGGAATCCGATCTGGGGAAATGACTTGAATGCGGCTAGCTATCTCTGCCGCGTTGGGCCGGTGCAAAAGCTTGGCGCTTTTGACAGCCATCGCGCTCCATTCGACTCGCGGCGTGTAGCGTAGTTGGTCAATTACAGCTTGCTCGACGCCGCCCAGCGGCATCATGGGAAGAATGAATCCGACGCGCGGAAACCCAGTGGTCCGTGGTGCTTGGCGGCTGACTACTGGCAACTGATTACTGGCTTCGTCGTCATTTCCTGAAACATAATCCCGGCAGGTGAGGCAGGACACGGGCCCGCTGCCGCTCTTGTAGCGGCGTAGCGTGCACTCGCCGCGCACCGCGCAGGCGTAAATGGCTTGATTGGCACTACTGCAGCCGCAGAGCTCGTTGCGCTCATGCCGTAGTGGCCGCTCGCCGCGGTGCCGGCAATCGCCACGCGCGGCCATCGCCGCCGCTTCGGCCCGCTCTTGCTCGAGGGATTCGAACTCGCGCAGCTCGGCCGGCTCGTTGGCGTGCGCGCAGCCTTGGCAAAAGGCCGCTGGGATCGGCTGGCCGACGGTGCGCACGCGCGGGTGCAGGCAATAGAAGACACCCTCATCGTCCCGGCGTGCTGGGCATGGCGGTAACTCGATCATGGTGAGTACAGCGAAGTAAAAACGATGGTGATGGTCGTATCGCAGTAGGTGTCCGTGCCTTCGCCGGTGGTGAGGTTGGCAGGACCGCTGACGGTGAGCGTGCCGAAATGCGACGACCGGCAGTCGGGCTTGCCCGAGCGCGTGGCCGTGCCGCCGCCGATGCCGCCGGAAACCTCGTTGACAAATCCCCAGGTGATCGTGGTGGTGTCCGTGGCGGCGTTATAGTTAAAATCCAGTCCCATCAAAACGAACACCGGTACACAAACAAACGCGCTGCCGCCGGCGGGCGCGCCGCTGTAACGGTAGCTGCATCCGGGTCCCCCGCCGGCCGTGAGCAGGTAGGTGCCGTTAAACTCGGAGCAAGGCGCCGTCGTCGTGCCGTCGGGGCAGGTGCCGTCGACCCAGCCGCTGACGACAGCCCGGAACTGCGCCGACGACGGGCAATTGACGCAGTTACTTGGGTCGTTATTGCAGCAGCAAATGCCGATGCCGAAGCCCATCGCGATGATCCCGGACTAGCTTGGTTTCGTGGGGCAGGCGTAAAAGTCGGCGAAATACCAAATGCCGCTTTGCGGATCCTGCTTGGCTTCGGCCAGGGTGCCTGCAGGGAACGTCCAGCCCGAGTAGCCGTTGGCGACCATGAGCGTTTCGAATACGGTGATCGTTTGCGTGTTGGGCGCCGCCCCCCAAGTCGCTGCGGTCGGGCTGGAGAGCGAGTTGTAGGTGAGCTTTTGCAGCGTGCACGCGACGCTCGATGCCGAATTGAGCGTGGCGTTGAGCGATACGACTCCCTGTTGTAAGCGGCGCGAATAGCGGCCCGTGATCGCAGGCTGCATGGACAGGCGCCGCTGCAATTCGGCAATTTGCCGGCGCAGTTGGCGGTTTTCTTCTGCGGGAGTCATCGGGCTAGATGGTGGTAAAGTCCATCTCTCCGTGCTGGGTTTGTATCGTGGTCTTCTGGGCTTCGAAGTCGTAGCGCACCTTCGTCACGACCGTGTTGACCGCCGTGCCGTTGATCGTGGTGATCAGGTAGCCAACCTTGGCGATTTGCGCGAGACGCTTGTAGCCGATTGCGGCCGTGCTGCGCTCGACGCCAAACCAGCCGCTGGCCAGCAGCGCTACTTTTTGCAGGCGATTGAAATCGTTGCGCACCATGCCGCCGGACTCGGATCGCACCAGCTGGCCGTCCTTGATGCCCACCACCGTGCCGGGCGCGACCCAATCCATATAGGCGTCCGGCACATCGATCACCAATCGCGTGATCTCGATGCTCGTTAGCGCGGAATCTTTGGGCACTCGGCACTCGGCGTAACTGTCGGCATGGCAGTAGACCGTGAGCAGCAGGTTGTCCCGCCAGCTCATGTCGGGCAGGTTGTCCCAGCCATCGGTGGCGTCGGCCTTGGTGAACTCTTCGAGAAACAGCCGATGCTGCTGGCCGCGGCCTTCGGCATGGATCTTGATTTTGAAGCCCGGCGACTGGTCCTGCATGCTGATGTCCGCGTTCCAGCGGACGTAGTTGCTGTTGCCGGCATCGGGCGATTGCTCGGCCGTAACCTTGTCGATGTGGGCGTAAAACGTGGAGCTGTCGGCGCGTAACAGCTTGACTGCGGCCAGCGGCGGCTGGAAATCCGGGACGCTGCCAGCCGGCAGGTTATTGATGGTCGAGTCTTCCTCGATGTTGTAATCCGAGTAATCCAAGTCGACGTACAGCGGCAAGTGCGACTGAAAGCGCAGACCTTGCAGCCAGAATGTGTCGCCGGTCGTGGTGGCGTCGACCACCTCGCCGGTTGACTGGTTGATCGTGGGGAAGGCGTAGGTGTTCGTGCCGTCACCTTCGCCGTTATTGACCATGCCGTCCCAATCCTGCGGCAGGCGCATCCAGCTATACACGCGCTCTAGCGACCGTTGTTCGCGAAAGGCATCGTTTCGCTGCATCTTTTCCTTTTCGGTCAGTCCGGCATAGCCGCTGGCCGTGCTGGCGGCCTGGTTGTACTCGGTCTGCTGGCTGCTGGACCAATCGGCCTCGATCGTGCCATCCGCGCCGCTGACCGTGAATACCGAGCCTTTGGGCTCGCCGCGTGCAATGATCTGGTCGTAGTGCGTCTGCTGGGTTTGACGAATCTCCAGCGACTCGATCCAGGGATCCGCCGTGAAGTCGAGCGTCAGCGTGTTCGGATTGGCCGGCAGGGTGTTGCCGTCGCCCAGATTGATCGTGGTGCTCACGAGCGTAAAGAGCACAACCGTGGCTGCGGGCGCATCCTCGATTGGGCCGACAGGGTCGACGTAAAATCCAAGCGCGCGCTTGCGGCTGAACATCGCGCCGAGCAGTTCCCAGGTGGACCGGCCTTCGGCATGCTCTTTCCACGTGATGCCGGCCAACAGGCCGCTAATCTCGTTGACCATCTGCCACGGATAGAAGGCGATCGTATCTTCGTCGGCCGGGTCACCGTCGGTGAGGGTGTAGTAATCGAGCAGGTATTGGGCCGCATCGGTCAGGCCCCAGGCTTGGGCGCCGTTGAGATCTTCGCGGAACGCAAAGCAGCCGGCGCTGGTGGGGTTGGTCGTGCGGTTGGGGCTGATGACTTCGCCGCTGTCGCGCGCGACTGCTCCCTTCCCCATATTGAAGCCGACGGCGCGATGGATGAGCGTTGTCCCGGGGCTTTCGCCGCTGCTCGTGTCGTCGTTGCTCATCACGGTACTGATGACAGGCACGTTGTCGAGGTCGTGGCCCAAGCCCCACGCAACGAGCCGCTGAACGCCCATCGCGGGCGTGCCTTCGACGTCTGCCAGGATGCCGCCGGGCAGATCGATTGGCTCTTGCACGCGGCCGATCCAGACTTCGGTCTGGCTGGCGCCGGTCAAGTCAGGGATTTCGGCCTCGATCTTGATGAACGCGCCCACGAGGTCCAGCGGCGCGACGACCGTGAAGGCGGCCGTGTTCGGATAGAGGATTTTGCCGTAATACCACGTGAGCTGCGCCTCGTCGATTTCGGGCGCGCAGGCGAATTCAGCATAGTCGGCAAGCAGGTATTGCGCGGCCGTCCACTCGTCGGTCCACATGAACTTATAAAAGACCGAGGCGGCGAGAGCACGTTCGGTGAAGTTGACTGGAAGAGGCATGTGAGTCCTTTAGCTTGGCACCACGATCGGCAGCAGGTCCCATTGGCATTCGCAGATCGCCAAACTGGGATCGGCCAGACCGCCCGCACTGTTGGCGACCAAGCAGATCTGGATCGGGCGGACGTCGAACACTTGGTAAAGCTGGTTGCCGCCGGAGAGGTTGAGGCCGTGCCACACAAGCTCTTGCGGGTCGTCGGCGATGAGCGCCACGTAATCGTTGAACGTGGCCATCGCATCTTCGAGGCTTTCGGCATCGACCGAAGTCATCACGGTGAACAGCTTGCCGCGGTTGCCGGTTTGCAGGATGAACATACCGTCGACTCCGGGGCGCTCGATCGCCTGGAGCTGCTGCTTGACGAGGTCGGGCGGCACGCCCAGGATGTCGATGAACTCGAAATCGCCGATGGAATTGAGGGCCATGCGCTAAGCCCTTCCATTTTTGTCGCGGGCGCCCTTGGCTGCGTCCGCGTTGCGGTTGCCACGCACGATGGCGTTTGTGTCCTTGGCTGTGCGGGCGGCGTCTTCGGTAGCCTTAGCGCTACGCTCAAGCAGCTCCGTTTGCTTCTCCAGCGTCTCGTTGGCCTTTTCAAGGCCGTTGATTTGGCCGAACCCACGATCCAAGCTGCCCCGCATCCGGCCGCCGATACCGATTGTGTCTGCGGCGCTGGCGGCGGAAGCGGCCTCGATCTCGACCGGCGTAAGCTGATGCTCTTTGTCGGCGACCAGGTTGCTGCCGCCGTACAGTTTTCCGTAGAAGCTGCGAGCGATGGAGTATTTCCAGCTGTCGGCGGCGCCGAGGTTCGCGGCATTGAGCGCGTCGGACTCCGACTGACCGATAATCCGGAGGTTTTCGCCGGCCTTGGCCCGGTCGTTTTCGCTCAATTCCTTGTTCGCGCGGATCTGTGCCTGGATCTTCGCGTCGGCAGCCCCGGGCTGCTCAAGCGTCGATCTCACAAGGTGCGAGCCCTCGGCATTACGCAGCGTGGCGGCCCTGGCGGCGATATCCGCTTCGCTGAGTTGGGCCAAGCTTTCCGCGCCTGCCCCACCCAATACCCGCTGGGCCAATAGCGGATTGGCGAACAGCATGTGCATCCGCGCTTTGGCGTCCTGCTCGCGCACGTAGTTGTTGGTGGCCTGATCGGCCTCAGTGAGCGGATGGCCCCGTTTCCCGGTGACTTCCTTGAGCGTGGTATGGTCGGCCAGGGCGGCCGCCAGCGTGGCGGCGAAGCGCGGCGGCAATTGCTTTTGGATGGCAGCTTCCTGAAACCCGAGCGCCTGCTCGGGATCAAAGGCGCCAGTCGAGACCATCTTGATCGCGGCCCCGAACACGCTGCGGTCAGCCAGTTCGCCGGCGTGCTTTGGACCGGCCATCGTCTGCATCGCGTAGGCCAGGTCGCCCAGTTTTTCGCCAGACGCCCCAGACAGAAGCGTGTTCAATCGGCCGATCAACTCGCCGTGGGCGCCGATGGCCGCGGCGTCACCGCCAAACAGTGGCGCAGCCTTGAAACCGGCCTTCGCCAATTCGTCTAGCCGGGCCTGGCTGGCACCGGGCGTGCCTTCGAACACGCCCTGATAGGCGGCCTGGGCTTCCGGCTGGGCCAAGCCCGATCCCTCGATAAGTCGTTTGACGTGGCCGGCCGCCCCGATCTGCCCCGACATGGCCAGCATCTTCGTCAGGTCGTCATTAAGCTTCTGGTGCTCGGCGCCGATTTCCTTCAGTTCGTTCATCCACTCGGTGTAGTGCTCGGAAACCTTCGCAATTGCCTCCCCAACGGCGGCGATGCTCAGTATCTCCTTGGCGTAATCGCCCACGCGCTCCTGGGCCTGTCCGATAAACGACTCGTGATGCTCCTTGCTCTCTTCGTGCGCGCGCTTATTTTCCGCCCGCAGCTTCTCGACCTCGTTGACCAACGTGCGCAGCTCACGCTTGGTCTGCTCGCTTTCCGTGATGATTTGCTGCTTAATTTCGGCCATGACATTTCGCTAGCGCGCGTTCAGAACGAAGCGGGGTTGCATGAGTTGTGACTCGATGCGGTGCACAATGCTGACTATGTGCAGATCCCCGCGGCTGGGTCGGTAGCCGGGGAGCAGTCCGCGCCGCCAGGCGTCGAGCTCGTCATCGAGTCTTTTTTTTTGAGGTCCTCGTAAAAAGCCTTCACTTTGTCGAGGGCGACCGTCTCGGCCAGGGCCGTTTGCACCGTCATGGTGTCGAACAAGCCCAGCAGAGTTGCCTCGTCTCGCCCCAGGCGGTAATTGAGCGCGAGCGCATCGACGGCGTCGGCTGCCAGCCGTTCGAATTCGAGCGTCGTGTCAGCAAAGAAAAACTTGGCAATATCCGCTGACCGATCCCAGAGCGTGCGATACGTGGGCCGCACTTCCATGCCAAACACGCCGTTATGCCAGCCAATCGAACGCGGCAAGTCCGTGCTTCCCAGCGGGCAGCGAATCACCGGCACCTGCCAGGCTTGGCTGTCGGACAGATTGACCGGCCGGCCGCCCAGCGGCCGCTTGCGCAACAGATCGGCCGGTGTGACGGGGCTCATCGCGTCCAGTGACATAAACAGATCGCCGTCGCGTAGCGCGTGCCAGGTGACGTATTTGTCCTGCGGATGGTAACCCATGCGGCGCGGCGGCTGACGGCTTTCGACCGGCAACGCCGAAAGGATCGTGCCGGGCTTGCCGCCAGGGCCGGTGGACGCGGAGATCTCGTTGATCGCCAGGTCGGAGTATTCCACGTCGGCCAACACGTCGCCCAAGCCGCGATCGGCCAGCAGTTGCCGGTTGAGCACCTGCTTGGGATAGAGCTGGGCGCCGAACACGCCAGGCAGGAAATACAGCGGTGCGCTCATTGATGGCCCCAGTTGTCACAAATGTCCGATACGCTGTGCCACGGAATGAACGGAATCGCGTCGGTGTCCATCCCGATGGGCGTCGGCAAATCCTGGTCAAGCGTGAGTAAGTAGCTTGCGACTGGCGTTAGGGCCCACGGCCCACTGCCCTCTTCGTCGAGCGGGAATCTGTAGGTCCGATCATTCATCCGCTGGCCTTTGCGGTCCCGCCGGCAGCTTCAGCGACAGATGTTCCAGCGGCAGCTTCGGCGACAGCCGCATCTGGCGGGGCGATGATGCGCACGGCTTCGGTCGGCCCCTGGCTGAGTAAGGCGGCCCGAAGCGGCGCGTCGATTTGCGATAGCTCGGTGATCGCTGTTTCGTAGAGCGTACTCCTGCGCGATGCCAGTTCGACCGCTAGCCGGTCAATGCGCTGATAGGCAACCGCCGGCCCGATGCCGAGGCGTGGGGCAACGTCGTCGCGAATCTGCTCAATCGCCGTCTTGTGTGCGGGCGCCGGTGTCGGTGTAGGCGTTGCGGCTGTCGTATCGGTCACGGTGGTTTCTCCCTGCGTTGGGTGCTTGTGAAAAAAGTCGCCGCCGGGCATGGCCAAAAACTCCTGTTGGCTAAGTGATCGCGCTGGCTGTGCTAATGGTCAGCGCGCCAGCGGTCGTGCTGGGGGCGATGAGGTCGAGGATGAGGCCAGTCATGGCTTCGCTGTTTCCGCCAGCCTGGGTGTCGTCTACGACGATCGTGCCGGCCGTGGCGCCGAAGGCGATATGCTGGGCGGTGGCATTGGCGACGTACGCCAAACCGCCGGTCGCCTTGTTGTTGACCTTGCGTAGAAAGCACGCCAACGCGGTGAGCTGCGTGCCAGTAAGTCCATACGTGGTCCAGGGCTCGGTGGCCAGGCCGCGGATGGTAACCTTGGGATTGATCTGCTTAATGGCGATGAACGTGTCAAAAATGTCGCTGGCGCTGCCGCGTTCGTAGGTCTCGGTGCCCAAGTCGATCGACATGTCTTGGACTCCGTCGAGCGTGGTGGAGTTGATCTCGACCGGGCCCAGCCCAAAATACTCGGCGGCCGAAGGCGTGCCGGTGATGGCCACGCTGCCGGTGGGAATGATCGGCGGGTTGGTGCCGTCGTAGATGCCGCACAAACGGACTTCGGCCGTGGCCCGGCCCTGGTGGCTGGCCGAGATGCTTTTGACGTACATCATCGCGTTTTCCATCCGCAAGCGGATGCCGGTGGTGGCGCTGGTGGCATCGCGGCTGCCCAGGTCCGTCACGTTGCGGAAGATCAAGTCGGTATTGCCGCCCGACAGGTTGGCACCCAATAGCCCAGTTTCAGCCAGCAGCGTGGCCAACTGTGTGGTCCGGAAGGTGATCTCGGGTTTGAAACCGACGAAGCCCTTGAACAGCGGCTGAGGATAGCCCGAGCCATACTGGAGCACGGCCTGCACGCGCGGGCTCGGGCGGGAGTCCTCGATCTGCGAATAGAAGCTGTTGGGGGTCTGAATCCCGTGCAGAACGTAAATGCTAGAGACGGACATCGCGGATCAGCTCCCGTTGACGGTGGTTTTCGGCTCTTTGAGCGCGTTCAGTTTCTCGGCGATCAGCTCCTCGCCTCGTTTGGCCAGCCGCTTTTCTTCGCTGTCGGTGATCGCCAGGATTTCGGCCGCCTTATCCGGCTGGCCGCTCTTGTACGGCCGCATCGTGCAATAACGCGGGCCGACCATGCCGATCGTCACTCGCGACGGATAGGCGCGGACCATGCCGCCAGCCTCAAGGGCACTGCGCATCAGCCCTGTCAGCAGGTTGTCGACAATGCCGCCTTCCAGCGCGAGCCCCCTGGATGCCAATTGCAGCTTGCGGCGCAGGTACGGCCCCGTACGTGGCTGGTGGTGGTAGATGCCCTTGGCAGCCGGCGTGAAGTGCGGGGCCAACATTTCCCTATGCCACAGTTCGCCCATCCCCGCGTTTGCGTCGCGGCAAATGCCATCCCACGCGCGTGCGCTGGCCTCAGGAGGCCGCTCCTCGCGCATGATGAAATTGAACGTGTACATGGTCTGCTACAGCTTGCTGACGCGGACCTGGACGTCCGCCATGAAATACTTCCGCGGTGCGCCCGCTGCCGGATCGACGATGCCGAACTTGCCGACCGGCACGACAAGCGATTCGATCGTCAACAGGTCGTCGGTGCCTTGGAGCAAGCCGATGTCATCCATTACGCCGCCGACGAAGTTCTTGAAGTCGGTGGTGCTGGCGCCCAAGTCGTCGGGGAAGCGCACCCAGTCGGTGAGGATCAGCGTCATTTCCGGATCGGGCCGCAAATGCTGAAGATCGACCCGGCGCAAGGCAAACTCGCCCATCTCGACGACGGCTGATGGCCGCTCGATCGTGTGCAGGTCGCTGGGCAGCAGGAAGCTGCGGAAGACAAACCGCGCGGCATCGGCCTGCGAACTCGCCCCCACCTTGGCCCGGAACGTCGTCGACAATGGCACGATTTCGAGCAGCTTCTGCTCGACCCAGGCCATGCTGGACGTAGGCGTGATGGTGGTTGGTAGGTCGCCCGACATCGATCATCCTTATCGCCGCAGTTGATTGCCGGTTCCCACCTGTTCGACTGCCTGGCGGCGGAAGATCAGCACCCACGTATTGCCATCGCTTTTGACCGGACCACCGTAGAAGTAGGGGCGCCGGTCCGGCTTTGACGTTCGCACAATGGTGTCGTCGAGCATCGGCTGACAAATTCCACCAACCAGCACCCCGCCGAACGTGGCACTGGCCGTGCGACCAATGCGGACGTGCACTTCCTCGGTGGTCACGGTTTGACTGTTCGAATCGCTCAGCATTCCGGTTGCGGGTGCGACCACGGCCGTAAGCTGGTGCGTCAGGCCATCAGCCTTGCTGAAATAGTCGACTGGCTCGCCCATGTTGCGAAACAGCATGGGCAAGCCGATGCGACTCAGAATTTGCTCGACGATCGTTGGCACCGAGAGGCCTCCGCATGATTCGATCCGCCTACGATCACGGGGTATCCGCGTAGACGTCGGTCAGCAGATAGCCGGCCTCCGGGTAGTAGATGACCTCCTCCACTTGGTGCCGGACGCGGACGATATCCGACCGCTTGGGCTCATCGCGGTAGGTCTCGACCACCGGCAGCGGACCGCTGCCGCCTTCGGTCGCCAGGTCGCCGTATTCCTGCCGCGACTCATCCCAATGGAAGAGGCGACCAGTGCAGGGCTCGACCGGGTCTTCGCCCTCGGGCAGCAGCAGGAGCATGAAGTAATTCGGGCTCCAGATTTCCGACAGGCTGCGGGCCTGCGCCGGGTTAGCGGTGTTCTGCGCACCGCCGGCAACGATCAACTGAGGAAGATCGAGGGCCTGCGCGATAGCCTGGGCGGTGATATTGCCCGGGCGCGCGTCCTGAAAACCCTGGAACTTCACGCGGTCGACGATCTCGTCGCAGTTCTGCAATTCCATGAACAAATGCCGTTCGCACAGACCGGCATTTGGCCACAGTCCACACTGCTGCCAGAAGGCCTTCTTACCGGCTTTTACGTCCTCGATCGGCGTCGCGCTGCTACCAGTGCTCCACGGCGTCGATACGCCAGTATTCGCGAAGTTCGACGTGTTGAAGTACAGCTTGGAAATGCGGATTTCCTGCGCGCGGGCGATGCGGTCCATCGCCCGGCCGGTGGCAATGCGCTCCATGTCGAAGTAATTGGCAAACATCGCCGACGCGTTGTCATCGACGCGTTGCTCGACGCCGCGCTCTTGCGTGGCGAACTTGTTCGTGTCGAAGTCCCAATCGTCGCGGCGATAGGAGCCATCCGCGTTGCGGATGGTCTCGCCGTTTTTGAGCAGCGCCTCCAGCGGGATAATGCCGTAGGTGCCGCCGGATTCGTACACCGGCAGCGGCGGCATGACCTTTTGGCCGACGAAGTTTTTGCGGTCCATCTCCAGGTTGAACTGCTCGAGGGATCGAGCGAGGTCGGGCCGGAGTGTTGAAAGTTGGGTTGCGGGTCCGACTGGCATGGCTTGAATCTCCCGAGACTAAAAACGTTGGATTGGAAGTTTGGTTTCTTCGACGGCCGTCGTGGGCTGACAATCAGGGGCTGGCCATTGAGCCAGCGGCCTTGAGGTTCGTGAGGATTGCCGACACGCTGGCGTTCAAGCTGGCGATGGCGTTCTTGACGGCGACAAGGTCGGCCTGGTCATAGGTGGCACCTGCCGCGATAGCCGCCAGCGTGCTGCCTGCCGTTCCGCCCGTGCTGTCGGTGAGTTCGGCGACACTGGCGGCCAGCTCGACCAGGCCGTAAGCGCCAGCGCCTGCGGCGCCGATGTCATTCGAGCCGCCGGGCAGAACCTGAATCCAATCGCCCTCGACGGTCGCGGCATCGATCGCCGTGCCGACCGGGAAGGCGTTGGCCGTGGCGCTGATCTGGCCGCTGGCCGCAGCGTAGACCTTGGCACCGGCCGTAATGGCTCCGGCCGCGACGAAAATCGCCGTGCCCTGCGCAGTCCGCAGCCGAACGGTGACCGACGCGGGCGCGATGCCGCCAGCGGCAAATGTCTGGGCCACTACCGTGCCGATTGCATCTTCGGCGCCGGCTTCGACGATCAAGCCGCTGACCAATTTAACGCGGCTGTACTGCGGAATGGCAACGTTGCAATCGAACGTTTCGTATCCGCCTTCAACGTATTCGGCAACCATGTTCTCGTTCCTTATCGACTCGGTTTAGTGGGGTGGAATCGACCGCTTAATGCAGCGGCCACTGTTAGCCGGTGAAACTCGGCAGGCCGGTGATCTTGTTCAAGTCGCGGCCGCGGGCTTGGTTGAACGAGCGCACATACTGGGCGTGCAGCTCGGGGTTCTTGCGTACAGCAGCCGAGACAGCCGCGGTGCGGTTGCCCTTGTGCTTGGTCAACTGCTCTTCGACCAGGGCGTCGAACTCGGTGAGCGCGTCGCCGGTCGTTTCGGTGGCCTTTGCATTGGGCCCGGTCTTCACGGGCGTGACGATGCCGGGGCGCTTGGGCGGAGTGGCGCGGGCCTTTTCCAGTTCCTCTTGCGAGGCCTTCAGCCGGGCGCCTTGCTCTTTCATCCAGGCCTTTTGGGCCTGCTCGACGGTCGCCTTGACCGCCAACTGCGAGCACAAGAACTTCTCTTCCGCGCCTTCGCAGGCGGTCAGCAGGTCGTGATAGGTCGCGCTGGTTTCCAGAACCGACGCGGCGACGATGGTCCGCGGCTCTTCGGCCACTTGGGTTTCGGTCTGCTTGGTCTCTGTGGCCATTGCTTTGGCTCCTCTTGCTGTCGGAACTGAAATGGTTTTGGTTTTCAATTTGGCCGACGCCGCGGCGGCCAGTTGATCTAAAGTGTCGTCGAGTGATTGCACGCCATCGATCAGCCCCAAGGCCTGAGCCTCTGCTCCGACGTGTACGCGGCCGTCGGCCAGCGCCGTGGCGGCATCCAGCGACATCCGCCGGCCACGGGACACGGCCAGGATGAATTGATCGTTGGCCGCGTTGACGAATCGCTGGATTTCGGCCAACTGCTCGGGAGTGACTTCCGTGCCCGGCACGCCGACGCCCTTCATGTCGCCAGCCCGCACAACGTGGACTTTGATGCCTTCAGATGCAGCGGCCTGCGAGCTGTCGGTCACCACCATGTAAGTTCCGATCGAACCCACGGCGGCCGTCGCGTTGGCGAACACCTTGGCTGCGGATGAAGCCGGCCAATAGCCGCCCGAACACCCCATGTCTTCGATGTACGCCCAGCACGGCTTCTGCTGGTTGGCCATTGCAATGTCGTCGGCCAGGTCACCGGTGCCGGCCATCGTGCCACCGGGCGAGTCGACCTTAACGAGTGTCGCGACAACCTGATCATCAGCGGCAGCCAGCCGAATCTGCCGGCGGGCAAACACCGTGCTGGTGCTGTTGCTCAAACTGCTCTGCATCTTCATCAGCGAGCCGTTGAGTTCGACGATGGCAATGCCGGAGCTGGTGACCGGATAAACGACCTGGTCGCGTGCCTTGCTTTGCGGGACAGAGCCGCCGGCTGCCACCTTGGCTATGGACCGCTTGCGTTTCGCGGCATCGCGGACGTGTGTGCGCAGATCGAGTTTCTGCACATGCTGCCAAGCGACCCGAAACGTGTCTTCGTGCATCAGCCAAAGGCCGAGATACTGGTCCAGCCGCGCGGCTTTCAGCGCCCGCAGTGGATCCAGGTTCGCCAGCGACAGGCTTTTGAGTGGATCGTGCGTCATGCTCCGGCCCCCTGGAACTGCCTTGGCGACCGAGCACGTTTGGCGGGTGTGGCCGTCTTGGTTGGCGGCTTCTTGGCTGTCGAGGCGTCCGCGTCGTCTTGGTCGTCGCCGATCTGCTCGGCGGCGGCGATCTTGACGCCAGCGGGAGTCGGAAGCGGCAACAAATCGCGCCAGCTCGTGCGGTCCGGATCGTCGGGAAACAGCCCGTTGATCTTGGCGCTGGTCTTTTTCGCCCGGATGATTGCGGCGCCTCGGTCGCTGATCGTTTCGCGCACGATGTCGCTGAAGCGCAGGTTCCGCTCGGCGTACTTGCGTCGGGGACTGGTGAGTGCGTTGGACAGTTGCAACAGGTCCGTCTGGCTGTCCTTAAGCGGCTCGATGTACGGAAATGCCGGCATCTGCCAGTGGTGCTTGAGCACGTTGGCGCCGTCGCTGCCGAAGCCGCTAAAGTCGAGCACGTCACGCTCGGACTTGCGGGGCCGGAAGCCCGGATCGTCGGCCATCCATTGCCGAACCTTCCATTGATAGACCGGACGCAAAAGCCGGCGCGCCAGTGCCCGCTGGTTCTTGCGGAAGCCGAGTTTGGCTTGGTCGAGCGCGCCGCGCCAGCCGCTAAAGTTCGTCTCGCTGGCGTCCATCAAAGCCAGGATCAACGGCAGACCGAGGTTTACACCGATCAGCTGTACAATTGCCCGCATATGTTGCAGGAATTCCATGCTGGGAACGGTGGGATTCCAAGCGCTGATCTTCTCGCCCTTTTCCCCCAGCACTTCCATGCCCGGCGCGATTTTCTGCCGCGGCATCGTCCCGCGCTGTGGCGGCGGAGCTTGAGCGCCAGCCGGTGACTTGATGTCGCCCAGCAGCGGCGGATTCTCGCCGTTCCAATCCTGGCCGCGCTCGCGCAAGATCGCGAAGCAACTCAAAATCTGCTGCCGGACCAGGGCTGCAAACTGGATGTCCTCGAACATGCCCAACGCGTCGAAGCAGGGCGCAAATACGCTGACGCCGCGCGTCTGAGTGACGCGCTTGGGGTGGTAGACGTGGGCTAGCTGCCGGTAGCCGTCTTCATCGCGGACCGGGATGCGGAGCATGTCACCGACACGGCCGGCCACGCTGTTAGGCGAAAGATCCTCTTTTGATATCCAATACTCGAGCCGCTTCCGCTGGTCGGACAGCAGCACGCCCAGCACGACATTACGCGTGGTGCGTGGCGTGCGAATGCGGTGGCCCTCGATGCACTGGAGCTGTCCGCCTTCCAAGAACAGGTCGACGATATCGCCGTCCACCAGCATGTGGCGTAAGTTGGCGCCGACAATCTCACCAAACGACCGTTCGCCTTCGATGTCGCACTGCTCGGGATCGTCGCTCCAGCTAATCCACCGGTCGGACAGGGCCTCGTTCCGTCCGCGGTCGCCGGTGGACGGGATTAAGGTAAAACCGTCCTGATACGTGTTGTTGACGACCGTATCGATCATCTGGCCGGCCAACAGGTCGTTTCTGTCGAAATCGCGCACCTGTTCCATCACACGCATGTAATGGCCGATTTCGATTCGGTAGTGCCAGTCCGCATGGGTGCCAACGGCGAGCACGCCTTCCCGACGGCGGCGATAGCGACTTTCGTGCGCGGCAGCGTAGTCAGTCCGCAGATCTTCCATGTGATCTGCAAGCTTCACTGTGTCGTTATTGCGGCGCAGTTCTCGGGCCATTACCAACCGCCCCCTGGACCGCGAAAGTTGCGTAAATCAAAGGTGCGGGAGCCAGTGCCGCTTCGGCGGGAATGGTCGGCTGCCCAGATGCGGGCTTGCTCGAGTTGGGCCTGCACGCGGGACACGTCAACGGTGAACGATTGGCCGTCACCCGCGTTGACGTTGTTCGGGAAGCTCATCAGGAAGCGACAGGCGCTGATAAAGGCGCGGCACTTCGCAACGTCTTCCAGCTCTTCGTAGCTGGCGTTGTCCTGATACGCCGCGATCGCGTCGTCGTACGTGCTGGAGCTATCGAGTGCCATTCAAAAGGCACATCGGCAACATCGCGTAGCAAGGACCGCGCTATATGGTCGATCCGGCGCCGGATCGTTCGTATATTTGTCAGCAGCCACGATCAGCGCACGTCGTACGCAGCTGCGACCCGCTCAAGTAGCCATCTCAGAGCGTCGGCGCCGCTGCACACGCGCTTTTTGTTCTCAAGCCGCTCACCGGTGGCGTCGAGCGAATCGAACAGTCGCCGCATGGCTCGGGATTGCCGGTCGGTGAACTGCACATCGACATGGCGAAGCCGGTAAGCATCCTCGCGCATTGTGCCGATGGGAATGTCGATCGTCGCGCTGGGCAAGGCCGGCTTCTTTTCTTCCGGCTCGTCCGCCTTCACCGTCGGCAGGGTCTTCAATTCGTCGGTAGCGTTTTTCTTCGCCATTATTCTCTGCTCCTATCTGTCGGATACACAAAACGCCCGTCCATCTGGCGTAGTGACTTCGGGCCTGGACGGTTGAGGCACGCGGTCAACGGGCGGCGCGGCCCGGAAAGCAAGGTCTTTCCAATTACCTGAGACGCAAATCTCTGCCATCGCCCGGCTGTAGACTTCGCAGTCCCAGTAATGGTTGCCGATACGGTTGTCCGCCGGTCGCCAGATCATCTTCTTTTGACCGGAGCTACTGCGATCGACGCGCTTGACCTCATTGCAGATTTGCCGCAAGTAGTCTTCACCGTCGGTGAGAATGCCGTCGTAAAGCAGCCAAACCCCGGGGCCGTCGAGCGGTATCTCCCAACGGCTGCGAATATCTTCCTTGAACACGTCCACGGCGATGCGCCACAACCGCAGGCCGCCAGGATAGGGCTTGCCGGTCTTGGTGTTCTTATCGACCAGGCTGAACTTGTAGAGTTCTCCCGCCTGCGCGATGCGATTGTCACCGGCGAAGGTGTAAACGCGCTCGGTGCTGGCCGCATTGAAGTTGCGGACCCATTCAGCCACCTCGGCCTGCCGGTGGCCCTGACAGTCGATCCCCGCCCGAAACACCGGCAGCGACTGATGGCCGACGGGGTTGGCCGTGAGTAATGGGAAGCGCACATTGAGAACCATGCTGCCAAACTCGTCGAGGTCGCTGCTGCGAATCGCCTCGCCATCGGCATTGAACTTTTGATTGCACCTGCCCCGCACGACCAGGGCACTACGGCAGCCCTCGCCCCAGGCACGCACGACGAAGTAAACGCAATCGTCCTGAACGTCGGCACCGCAGGTGAGGAAGATGGCCCAATCCGGAACCTTGCCGCGTGGATGGCCGGCAGCGAGCCGCTGGCCGATCGTCTTCCACTTGGGCGGCCTCTTTGACGCATACGATCGCAGGGCCAGCCAATCGTTGATGAACACCTTTTTCGTGGCCGGGTCATCGCGGGTGGCCAGATACTCGGCAGCCACGTCGCCAAAGGTCAGCATTTCGCTATACAGGCTCGACAGGTGAAAGCCGGCGTGCCGTGGGCTGCGCTCTGGAGTGCCAACCAAGTCGCCGCGGCGGTCGACGGTTTGCCCCCTGGGGCACCAGACGCCGCGGGTGTTCATGTCGTGCTTGTGCCGATCTTCGATCCGGCAGCCGTCGGCCTCGCATTCGTACCAGGCTGCAAGGCGTGCTTCGCTCGGCGTGAGCCAGTTGCCGTTAGCGTGCTGCAAACCCTGAATGCCGCCGCGGCCGGCAAATGGCCCTTCCTTGTGCGGAAAGCAGCGCAATTCCTGGTGGTGGCCACAGCGCTGGCACGGCAGGTTGTAACGCCGCTGGTCGCTGTCTTCGAATAGCGCCAGGATCAAACTCGTCTCGTCGGTCGGGCTGCTCTCAGCGAACACCAGCGAGCTAAAGAACGCCTTGATTCGCTGCCGCGCCTTATCGAAGCTGCTGCCCTGCTTGAAGTGGTCCCGCCAGCGGTCGGCCTCGGTCACGAAAACAAACTTGCACGCTTCGCCCGACAGCGTCTGGGTGCTGCCGGCATAGCCCAGGAAAATCAGATTGCGGGC
>DASXEJ010000167.1 GCA_036490175.1 Pirellulales bacterium
TGGTTTTTCCGCCTATTCAACGGGGCCTTTGCCATCGGCACGACTGCCTATACGCGGGCCGTGGGGGGATTACTGCGCGTGAGCGTGATCGTGCTGCTCGTTTATGCGGGCTTGCTGTGGCTGACATATTCGGAATTCCGCCGCGCACCGACCGGCTTCGTCCCCGAGCAAGACAAGGGGTATTTGCTAGTCAACGTGCAATTGCCCGACTCAGCGTCGGTCGAGCGGACCGAGCAGGTGATGGCACAACTCGATCGCCTAGCACAGCAGACCGATGGGGTGGCCCATACGGTGGGAATCTCGGGACAGTCGCTGCTGTTGGGTGCGAATGCGCCGAACCTGGGTTCGCTGTACGTGATGCTCGAGGAATTCTCGCATCGTCACGGCATCACCGCCGATGACGTGGCCAATCAGCTGCGGCAAAATTGCCAGGCTGAGATCAGCGATGCCGTGGTGAGCATCTTCGGCGCTCCGCCGATCGACGGGCTAGGTACGACGGCCGGCTTCAAGATGATTGTCGAGGATCGGGGCAACCTGGGGCTCGACGCGCTGGAAAAAGCAGCGGACCAGATCGTGGCCGAGGGGAACAACACGCCTGGCCTAGCTGGGCTGTTCAATTCGACGCGCGTCGATACGCCTTGGCTATATCTCGATATCGATCGTACCAAGTGTCTGGCCGTGGGTCTGTCGATGTCGGACGTGTTCAGTACCTTACAAATCTATTTGGGTTCGTATTATGTCAATAACTTCAACGAGTTCGGCCGCACCTGGCAAGTCAACGTGATGGCCGACAAGCGGTTCCGCGACAATATCGAAGACATCAAGCTGATCAAGGTCCGCAACAAGCGCGATCAGATGGTGCCGCTGGGCACCGTGCTCGACGTGCGCGATTCCAGCGGGCCGGCCGCCGTGATGCGCTACAATATGTACTCGGCCACCGCGATCAACGGCAATGTAGCGCCCGGAACAAGCTCGGGCCAGGCGATTGAACGAATGCAAACCATCGCCAACAAAGTGCTGCCGCAGGCGATGGCGTTCGATTGGACCGAATTGACGTATATGCAATTGCAGGCTGGCAACACGGCCGTCTATGTGTTCGCCTTGGCCGTGGTGTTTGTATTTCTCGTGCTTGCTGCTCAGTACGAGAGCTGGAAGCTGCCGATGGCCGTGATCTTGGTCGTGCCGATGTGTTTGCTGTGCTCGGTGGTTGGCGTTACAAGCTCGCATATGGACGTGAACATCTTCACGCAGATCGGCCTGGTCGTGCTGGTCGGGCTGGCGAGCAAGAACGCGATCTTGATCGTCGAGTTTGCCAAGCAGCAGCAGGAAGCTGGCGTGGGCCGGCGCGAAGCAGCGCTGGAGGCTTGCCGTCTGCGATTGCGGCCGATTCTGATGACGTCGTTCGCCTTCATCCTGGGCGTGGTGCCGCTAGTTGTTGCCCAGGGCGCCGGAGCCGAGATGCGGCGCACGCTAGGCATGGCCGTGTTTAGCGGCATGCTGGGCGTAACGCTGTTCGGCATCTTTCTCACGCCCGTCTTCTACTACGTGATTCAGAAGTTCGGCAAAACGGTCGTTGCGACAGACGTGGGCCCGGCCGACTATGCCCCACCTGAGGGCGACTCATCGCAACGAAGTTAGTGGTTGACGACTGAGCGCGGCAGACCAAGGGGCGGCATAGATCTGCCGTGGCGGCGGTGGCGCGTTGGCTGCAGCGACATTCGGGCCACCATCCGTGACAGGATTCGTCGGCAGGCACCGATACCACGGTTCGCAATTTCGCGGGCAGGCCGGCAGCGGCTTGTCGCAATAGTCATCCACACAACCGCCCGGGCACGGAGGAGGGGAGGGGAGTGGCTTGCGGCAATAATCATCGACGCAGCCGTGAGGGCAGGGGGGTGGGCAGGGCAAGGCCTTGCGGCAATAGTCGTCGATGCACCACGTCGTGCAGACACCACAGGCATTGTTGCTCGGCGCGCAGCGCGAGCAGAGGGGTGGTGCCCCCCAAGCCGCACGGACAAAAAGCATGACCATTAACGCTGCGAGAGCGAATCGTAGTTTCCGCATGTCGTGAACCTTTTAATTGCCTGCGGCGCCGTTGGCGCCGAACCAGGCACTTTGCAGGATGGGAGCGGGCGGCTGGTGCAGGGGAACGACTGGCAGGGCCGGTGAGACCGATGACAGTATCTGGCCGTCGGCGGATGTTGCGAAGGGTAATCGAGTCGCCGGTTGTGATACGGACGGCGTGACGGGCTGCGCGGGCATCGGGGGCGTATTCGCATTCTGTCGTGGATTTAGTCGCAAAGCGCCAACGGGTACAGCGGCAGCAGCCGCGGGTGGATTGACGGGTTCCGCAGGCGGTACGGCTGGCGGCAAGGGCGCAGCCGGCATCGGTGGCCTTCCAGGTATGGGAAGCGGTTGCTGTGGCGAGGGGGCCACCGGTGGCTCGAGCAGCGGCATGGCAGCCGGAACGTGCTCTCCCTTTTGATTTGGATCGGGCGGCGGCAAGCCTGGCGCCGCGGCTGCCGCAGGATCGAGACGAATCTGCCAACCACCTCCCAAGGCGCGATAGGTCGCGACCAGCCCCAACGCAATATTCCCATACGCCTGGGCGTACAGGTTTTGCTGCTGCACCAGGTTTTGCTCCACGAGCGACACGCGATTGAAATCGACCAGTCCGCCGCGATACTGCGCGATGGCGATAACGACCGCCTTCTTGGCCGCTCGGACGCTTTCTGCCATGAAGCGCGTTTGCTGCTGCGACTTCAGAAACGTGACGATGCCATCCTCGGTTTCTCGGCTGGCGCTGAGCACCGTGTTTTGGTAGTGGGCTACGAGCTCTTGAAAAATCGCATCTTGCGCGCGGACGTTGTTGAGAATGCGACCGTAGTTCAACAGATTCCACTGGAATGCCGGCCCCCAACTGCCATATAAGGCCGATTGGTTAAACATTTGGCTGAATTGTTGCGCTGAATAGGAAAACGTTCCGTTCAGCGACAGGGCTGGATAGAAATCGGATTCGGCGATGCCAATTTGTTCGGCCTGAGCCGCGGCATTGCGCTCGGCACGACGGACGTCGGGGCGACGGCGAATCAGATCGGCCGGAATGCCGACGGCCACCTCGGGGGCGACGGTCGGAATAGGCTGGGCCACCATGCGGCGCTCGAGATCTTCGGCCGGAATGCCCAACAGTACGCACATACGGTTGGTCGTCTGTCGGAGTACGATTTCGAGTTGGGGTATCTGCGCTTCGGTCTGCGACAAAATGCTTTGCGCCTGATCGACGTCGAGTTCGGTGACCAGACCTCCGCGGAATCGTGCCGTGGCCAGAGCCAGCGTTTCGCGTTGCAGATCGATGTTGGCCTTGGTGAGCGCGATTTGCTGCTCGGTGATGCGGATCTGCACATAGGCCTGCGCCAAATCGCCAAAGAGTGTCACTAGCGTCGCGTCGAAATCCTCGACTGAAGCATCGAGCCGGTCGTTGGCAGACGTGATCGCGCGGCGGAAACGCCCCCAAAAGTCCAGCTCCCAATTGAGTGTGAAGCCGGCGTCCCATTGCGGGAAAAACTGGTCCAACACAAAGGCGCGGTTGGCCGCCTGCGTGCTGATGGCATTGCGCGTGTGGTCGCCGAAGGCATATTGTTGCTGCGGAAAGAAGCCGCCGACGGCGATACCCAACAGGGCGCGGTTCTGGATGATGCGGAAGCCGGCTTCGCGCAGCGTGATGTTCTGTCGATAGGCGTCGGCCACCAACTCGTTAAGCACGGGGTCGTTGAATAACGCCCACCAGCGTGCCAGGTCGGGCGATTCTTCCTTGCGCAGGCGCATGTCGTCGGAGTCAATCCAGTCGTCAGCGACCGGTGCCGGCGGCCGAGCATAGTTCGGACCAACTTTGAAGCCGTTTTTCACATAGTCGCGCATGCTCGTGCAGCCGCTGCCGGCGAGCAACACTAGCGCTAACGCCGCAAGTGCAACGCGCGTCGACAATCTCGTGTTTGCCGCACGTGGCGGAGGGATAGCGCGCGCGTCATGACAGCGCGGTACGGCCCGCTGGTCAGGGATGAACCCTGGCCGACGTGACGCATCGCGCGTCGATGAACATGCCGAGCGCCGAGGCGTAAGTGCCTCCATGCGCAGTCCCCCCCCTCGTACCGCTGGCCGCTAGAAATGGGCTCGAGCTCGAACGAAAGCGCGCGCCGCTATTGGTCGGACGATTCGCGCAGACCGTTAGACGTGTAAAAAACGGTCTATCGGGCAATATCGGCAAAGTTGCGTTACGTCATACACGGGAAATGCAATTCCAGCAACTATTCGTAAACGCTGATATCAAAAACGGTTGCGACAATCCAGGATGTCCGACCCAGGGTATCTTCCCTAAAGATTTTGCCAGACGTCTATTGATAGCATGCGTGGAATCTCAATAATCATCGCAAAGACGATCGTGATAATGATCCTTTGATCGTTTCGCAGGTCGTCGTTATCGAAAAAAACTCTGCGTCGCTGGTCCCCTTGGATACGATGTTCAACCTCTGCGCGCACCAGGTGCGTCCCGCCTTCACACTCGTGGAATCGCTGACCGTGATTGCCGAGATCGGCATTCTGATCGGACTACTGCTGCCCGCGGTGCAAGCCGCACGTGAAGTGGCGGGCGGAGGATTCAGTGCTAGAGCAATCTCAACCAGATTGCGCTGGCCACGTTGGAGTTTCATGACGCCAACGGCACCTTTCCCATGGGAAGGCAACAGCCGAACACATTCAGCCAAGAGTCGGCAATCGAAATTCGGTTCGGAGCGAGCACCTAGGGCCGCCTACCTTGTGGGGTAGGCGGCCCGAAGTTTTTGATGCCGCAATGCATCCGATGCAATCATTTTTTGCGCCGCTTCGTGTCGGGCTTGGGAGTGAGGCTCGGATCGATGCGCGTCAGGGCGACGCCGGCAGCCCGGCGGACCCTGGCGTCACGATCTTCCTCCGCGGCCCGCAAATCGGGGACGGCACTATTGGCTTCAGCGCCAAATGTTCCCAGCCCGATGGCGGCGCTCAGACGCACGTCGCCTTGCTTATCTTTGAGACAATCAATCATCGCCGGCACGATTTTCTCCGCGTCGACTTTGCGTTGCGGCAACAGCCGTACGGCGATGATTCGATCTCGCTCTTGATCCGATTTTAGATCGGCAAGTAACTCATCGGTCGTTTTCGACTTACTGCAGCCTCCGCAGATCAGCAAGCCCAGCAGCAGAATCAGAACGCTGCGCAGATACATAACTGAAACTCCGTCGCGCGGGATGCTTATGGACTGACGGCAGTTTCACCGCCGGCGATCGTGCAGAGGTATTGATAGGTCATGGGATCGATATTGCTGGTGAGAAACCGCACCGAGCCGTCGCCAAAGAGAAAATTCGCCCCTTTGCCCGCGTGCATGCTGTAAAACGTGTCGGGGTCAAAGATCGGAAAGTCGGCGCTCGGCAGATGCGTGCCGTTGCCGTGGGACAGGATCAGTGCTTCGGCATAGTCGGTATTGTCGTAGGCGGGGCCGGGCGGAGCCGAGTTAGGGATTTGCCCGGCCATCCAGGCCGGACATAGTCCACCCGTTACGGCGCCGGTCCAAGTACTGGGGGAATGATCGCTCGATCGCTCGCCAACGAAGATCGTGCCGCTGAGTCCGTCGGTGACGTTGGCGGCCGTGTAGTGGCTGTTGCGAAAGAACAGCCCGTTCCCGGACTGACCCAAGCCGCCGGCCAGCCGGTCAGCTCCGCTGCCATCGCCGGCGCCCCCCGAGTTCCAATAGCATTCCTCCCAGCCGTTGCAGCCGACGTAATTGCTATGCGCCACGGTGGCAATCACCGTGGTCATCGAGCTGTTGTAGATCGCGATGCTGTCCTGCAACGGATCCGATGCGCATTGATAGGCCGCCAGAGCCTGCCCGGCGACCGTGGCATTGGCCGGCGCGCCGATTCCCTGGCTGAAGTTGATCTGGTTGTAAAGATTTCCTTGTTCCAGATAAGGCAGCACTAGCGCCGCCCAGCCCCAGCCAGGTCCCACGTCCAAGTCGGGCGTGTTGGTGGGTACTTTGTTCCCGTCGAGGTAGCCCGAGGGATAGAAGCCCAGATTGTCGTGATAATTCTGTAGCGCGAGACCAATCTGCTTGAGATTGTTGGTGCATTGCGTACGGCGGGCAGATTCGCGAGCCGCCTGCACGGCTGGTAACAGCAGTCCTACGAGCAAGCCAATGATGGCGATGACGACTAATAGTTCTACGAGTGTGAACCCGCGTAACGGGTATTGCTTGCGCATGGCGCATCGATCTCCGAATATGGAATCACAATTTGCGGCCAGCGATCCAAGACGCGCGCACACCCAGTGGTGTTGTAATCAGGCGCGAAAAAGAATCGCCGGTCGACCGACTTGCCTTAGAGCGAGCGAGTGAGCGCAGACAAATACGTCGGGCGCGCAATCATTCGCGGGAGTCGGTTGAAAATGACGCTGCTCAGATAGCCTGGGCTGCGTAAGGAGGAGCCCGCGCGTGTGTAACGACCAAAAGCACCGGTCGTACGGCAGGTTCTTCGAGCGCCGGTAGAGGAACGACGGGCTCGGAAGCGTCAGTCAGTTCGAATGGCTCGACCAACAGAATCGGCCGCCCCAAGAACTGGCAGATATTGCAATTCTCTTCATCGGACGCCGGCGCATCGACAGGACCGTGGCACAGACCTGCGAGCGTGCCGTCGTCATCATCGTCATGATGTGCATCGCCGTGCTGGGCACCATTGTGATGGACATCATCATGGTGACACGAGGCCGCAGCACAGGAATCTACCCGACCATCCCCCAGCGCGTGCACATGAACGTGCGACGCATTGCTGGCGATCAGCGCCAATAAATACGCAGCGGCGCCGAGCAGGCTGGTCGTACGGTGAAGGCGCCGGCGGAGCATGGCGGAGCTCTGCAATTTCACAGCCCAGGGGCAAGCCGAGTGCCTACCAGGAATCGACACTGCGCGGACCTTCCGCACAGAAAAATCGATTCAACCCCGCAATCATAGGGATAATCCCCCATATCCGTCAAGATCGAACACAGCGTTTGCCAAAGGCTTAACGACGCGTGGTCGGCAGAAAAAGTTGCCTCGCGCGCGTCGCCAATGGTATTGTGACGCCAATGCTGGCCCCTGAGTGCGGCGACACTTGACGGTCGCTGCCCTCTGGCCGGCGTGCCCCCCCTCCCGCCATTGCATTGCAGCCCACGCCATGCTCAGCATTCCAGGACCGCTGAATCGCGAGCCGTTTTGCGATCGCGTCACGCGGCGAAACTTCTTGCGGATTGGCGCGTTGGGCGCCGCTGGATTGACGCTGCCCGACTTGATGCGCGCCGAGGCGCAGGCGGGCCGCGGCGATTCGCACAAATCGATCATTCTGATTTATCTGGTGGGCGGGCCGCCTCAACTCGACATGTTCGATTTGAAGCCTTTGGCGCCGCGTGAAGTGGCTGGTCCCTTTCGACCGATCAAGACCAACGTTGCGGGCGTCGAGATCTGCGAGCATATGCCGCGATTGGCGCAGCGGATGGATCGCATGGTCGTCGTGCGATCGATCGCCGACTCGCAGGCGGATCACGACGCGTTTCAATGCTATACCGGACGCGATCCTCGCGCCGGCGGCGCCTCGGGTCCTTGGCCGACCATCGGCGCGGCCGTGGCGAAAGTGCAGGGCCCGGTCGATCGGGGCGTGCCGCCGTACGTCAGCCTGTGCTATCCCTGCACGCATCCTCCTTATAACGAACCGGGCCCGGGCTTTCTGGGCGTCGCACAATCACCGTTTCGCCCGCTTGGTGATGGGCGCGACGATTTGGTGCTGCGCGGGATCACGCAAGATCGCTTGCATGACCGGCGGCGTTTGTTGGCCAGCGTCGATCGTTTTCGCCGCGAGTCCGACGCGCGGGGAATGATGACTGGACTGGACGCATTCACCGAACAGGCGATGGGCGTGCTGACTTCGTCAAGGCTTGCCGAGGCGCTCGACTTGTCGCGCGAGGATCCTCGCCTGGTCGAGCGGTATGGTACAGGGGACGCTACGGTATTTATTGACGGCAACGGCGCACCACGCGTGCCACAAAGTTTTCTGGCGGCACGGCGTTTGGTCGAGGCCGGCGCGCGTGTGGTCACGGTCAACTACAGCAAGTGGGACTGGCACGGCCATCCGTACGGCTCGTGCTTTGATCGCTGCCGCGAAGACATGGAAGTATTCGATCGCGCGTTTTCCGCGCTACTGGACGATCTGCGCGAGCGCGGATTGGACAAAGACGTGACCGTAGCCGTGTGGGGCGATTTCGGGCGCACGCCCACGATCAATGCCAACGTCGGACGCGACCATTGGCCGCGCGTGGCGTTTGGGCTGTTGGCCGGCGGCGGATTGCGCTGCGGCCAGGTGATCGGCGCTACCGACCGGCTGGGGGGCGAGCCTGTCGAGCGCCCCGTCAAGTTCGCCGAGCTGTTCGCGACGCTTTATCACACGCTGGGGATCGAAGCCAGTCAGACCACGATTCCCGACCTCGCCGGCCGCCCGCAGTATCTGGTCGATGGCGGTGCCGAGCCGCTGCGCGAGTTGGTTTGACGCGCAAGGACTTGCTTGTTTCAAGCAGGCCGCGACTTTTCGCCCGTTGCCGCGTTGCCCCTCACGCGCTCGTAGCGAAGCCACACGCAGCCGGGTATCCTGGGTATCGCGCGCTAGGATGCACGTTAGGGCTCGACGCGTGCCGCGTCCGGAATGACGCGATTTCGTGCTACAGACATTCAACAAGGAGCATTGCGAGCCATGTCGAACGCATCGATCCGTGACGAACTACTCAGCCTGGTGGGCAAGGCCGAATTCACACGCCGCGACTTTGTCGTGACCACCTTATCAACCGGATTCGCCCTGGCTGTGCTGCCGGTGTCGGCCGAGACGATCACGACGGACGACAAGGGAATCGTCGCCGGCGAGGTGAAGATCCCCGTGACTGACGGCGAGATTCCGGCCTATCGCGCCGAGCCTACCGGCGCAGGGCCATTCCCGGTCGTGCTCGTGGTGCAAGAGATTTTCGGCGTTCACGAACATATCAAGGATATCTGTCGCCGCTTTGCCAAGCTCGGTTACTTGGCGATCGCTCCCGAGATGTACGCCCGGCAGGGCGATGTCTCGAAGATGGAGAACATTGCCGAGATTATCGCGAAAGTTGTCTCGAAGGTGCCCGACAAGCAAGTGCTTTCGGATCTCGACGCGACCGTGGCCTGGGCCAAGAAGTCGGGCAAGGGGAACACCGCGAAGCTGGCGATTACTGGCTTCTGCTGGGGAGGACGCGTCGTGTGGTTGTACTCGGCCCATAACCCCGACCTGAAGGCAGGCGTTGCCTGGTATGGCCGACTGGTGACGAACACCGACGAACTGCATCCGAAGAACCCGATCGACTTGGTCGACGACCTCAAGGCGCCGGTTTTGGGGCTGTACGGCGGTGCGGATCAAGGCATTCCCGTGGCGAGCGTCGAGCAAATGAAAGAAGCATTGAAGAAGGCAAACAAGCCGTGCGAGATCGTGCTCTATCCGGACACGCCGCACGGATTCCATGCCGACTATCGCCCGACCTATCGGCAAGACAAGGCCGACGACGGCTGGAAGCGACTGCTCGAGTGGTTCAAGAAGAACGGCGTGTCGTAGATCGCGACCGGCCGCCTTCGGAATCTGGCGGTGAGGTGTAATGGTGTCCAACCCGTCGCACGGCCGTTTGGGCCGGGCGGTATGTATGCGCGCGATGGTGGGCCGTCGCCGCGTCACGGGTTATCTGAACGTTCGTGTTTTTTTAACTACGCGAGTACGCTTATGCGCATTTCGTCGATCGTTCGGCTTCGCTCTTGGATTCTATGGCTGGCATTCGTCGCGGCGCTTTCTCGCGCCAGCCATGCCGGTGAGCCGATCTTGAATCCTGACACGGCGGGGCTGCCGCCGCGATCGGTGCCTGCGGCCCAGCCTTTGCGTCCGATTCCCGAATGGATCGAAACGCATCACCGGGTTGGTCATCTGCCAGCCGACCTGCGGATGGGCGAAGAGTTCGTCAAGGCGGGCTACAACGTCGTTACGCTCAACGTGCTGACACGCTGGGAAGTCGTCGGCCCCTCGGCCCATATGTTTTCTGCCGAGCGAGTGGCCGAAGCCGAGAAGTACTTGCGGACGCACGTCGAGCGTTGCCATGCGGCCGGCGCCAAGGCGGTGATGTACCTCGGGCCGGTGCAGGTGGCGTCGCACAACGAGATTTTCGCCAAGGCTCATCCCGAATGGTTGCGGATTCGACCCGATGGCAAAGTCGATGACGTACCGAACTTCGCCAACATTCGCAGCGGCTACGTCGATTGGCTGTTGCGGCAACTGGAATACGTGACGCGAGAATTTCACATCGATGGTTACTGGTTCGACGGTTATGCGCCGGTACACCTGCACACCTACGACGACGCTACGAAGAAGGCCTTCGCCGATTTTTCTGGCGGCAGCGAGATTCCCACCAAGTTCGATCCGGTCCACGATCCGGTCTCGCGCAAGTACCTCGCCTGGCACGAGAAGTACTTTATCGATTTGGCCGACCGCATGCGGGACGCGATTCGCGCCGCCAATCCAGAGGCGATTATTTACGTCAATCACTCGGCCAATCGCACCTGGTACTTCCCTGACATGTATATGGGGGAGTACCCGATCAACTATTCGAGCGCCGTCGATATTTCATCCGTCGAATTGTATTGGGACGTGCCTGGCGATCCGCTCTATCAACAATTCGTGTACGCCTTTATGCAGGGGATCACGCACGAGCGCGGGGCCGCGGTGTGGATTCAACCGTCGGCGCATGGCATCTCGGGAATCTCTTCGCGCGTCGAGATTCAATTGCGCGGGTTAGAAGGAACTCCCTGGGGCGTGTATCCCGAGTTTGTCGAGT
>DASXEJ010000168.1 GCA_036490175.1 Pirellulales bacterium
CAATGTGATTGTTGAAGTTCCGTTCAATCCCATCATATCACGCATGGTCAACGTCACGCCGGTGATCGTCGCTCCCGCAGGTACGTTGGCGGGATTGAATTCGACCAATCCCCGGCGAATGCTGATCGTGGCCGTCGTATTAGGTCCCGACCCATCCTGGGCCGTTCTGCCGACAAAAATATCGCCTGCGCCATTGCTGAGTTGGCTGGCGGCATTCGTATCCTGGATCAGCGTGTTGTCCTTGACCGGCGTGAGCGTGACTGACCCGGCAGCCGAAATTTGTACCACCGTAAATAGAAGGGCGGACGCGACAAAGAATGATTTCAGCATCATGAAAGGCCTCAAACGCGAGTGAATCAAGGTGTATACGTCCACGACCCCAGCACCGGCTTGCCTTGGGGCACGATAGTATCAATACACTGACACGATGATGTCAATCCCCTCGGCCGCCCTATAACTCCCTGCGATCGCGCTACATGGCCCGTTTTCTTTCTCAACGGCAGTTGGCCATTCTCGCGCCGACATCACCGCCATCGGGGCTGGCGTCCGGTAGCGGCGGCATTAGCCCTGGGCAAGGCCTTGATGGCGAGGTTTCCGTCGCCTGGTGAGATTCCGCCGTACATCGCGTGCCGGCAAGCGCTTAGCGACGCCTGCCGTTAGGCGATCTTCAAGACCATGCACTGCGTACTGGGCAATTCGATCAGCGCTTCGGGCTTGTCTTTCAAGAACTTAGCGAACGCTTCGCGCACGCCCGACAAGATCGAGTAATCGTGCGACAGCATGACTCCGCCGGGAATCATGCGCGGATAAAAGAATTCCAGGCAGGCCAACGTCCCTTCGTACAGATCGACGTCGAAATGGGCAAAGGAAAAACGCAGGTTCTCCACCGGGCCAGATGACTCCGGAAACCGCCCCTTGTAGAACGAGACGTTGGGAAAATTGCCCAGATAGCCTCGCACCGATTCCAAGCTGCAACTGTATTGATTCGCACGATGCACGTTGCCGTCCTGGGCGGCCGGCTTGGGAAGCCCTTCGAAGGTGTCGAACAGGTGCAGGGGCCGATCTCCCTTGGCCTCGCAAATCATGCGTGCCGAGCCGCCCTGATAGGTGCCCACCTCGGCGATGTGCCCCTCTTGCTTGCTTTGTGCCTTGGCGAGCGAATAGACGGTGTAGGCCTCGTTGGCGGTGAGCAGCCAACGCCGTTCGCGGCGCACGCGTCGAATGAGGCGCACCACGTCGCTGTCCTTGTGACCGCCCAGGCCGAGCAGTTCCATGAACGCGACGAGTCGGATGCTGGTCCGCTCGATAACGCCACCGCCGACAAGGCGCTGAAAGCGCTGATTCCTCAGCCACATGGTCCGTTACCCCTTCTGCGGTGCTCCGACCGCGCGAAGTGAAATCGTGCGCGTTGCACTGGTGCCGTCGCGTGCTCCCTCGCGCGAAACTCGAAGCGAATGGCACCGGATGTTTCCACGATGGCCATGCCGCCCCCCAGGTCCCCGGCAGGCCACCCTCCGCACGCGATCCTACGGATTGGCGGGCGAATTGCAAGAACACGACTAACGGATCGACTTCAGCGTTTGTTCCACCTGTTCCAGATCGTGTTGATCGGCATTAACTTGCAGGAACAGGATCGCGGTCCCACCGTGTCCTTCGAATTCGCCCATGGCCCGAATTAGCTTTTGGCCGGATTTGGCGGTTCCTTCTTCGATGAGGAACTGGGCCGGTTTGCCGCGAATTTCGATTTCGAGCTTGTGGGATTCGTCGCGTTTAAAGTCGTCGTCGGCATCTTCATCGGGATTGTGGTCGTCCATCGCCTGATCGATCACTTGCCGTAATCGCTTCTGATCGACAGCGACGGAAGATTCAAAAAACTCGGCGATGCCAAGTATCTCTTTGTCCCCTTCGCTCGTGTAAACGGAGGCAAGCAGCATGCGCCGATCGATAAAGGGCAGCTTCAAATCGATGGCAGCCTTGGGATTCAGCCCGGCCGGTATGTCGATCGTGGCAATTTCTCCCAAAACAGTTTGGACGTTTGCCGGATCGCGGTTGACATTCCCCTTCATCCACTCGTAGCCAAACCAGGTCGTGGCGAAGATGCCGCCGCAGCAGAGCAAGAACAACACACCACAGCCAAGCCCGCAGCCGACCAGAATTTTGCCAGCGGTGCTCATGCCCTCGCGGGGTGGCGGCGGGGGAGGTTCGACCTGAAACCGCTGGGCGTCCGACATTTTTGCTAGCTCCGAATGACTGAAATCGGTCGGCATTCTCGCCCTGTTCGACCTGGCCTGTCAATCTCGTTCGGCCGCGCAAGGCCGTCCGACGGCGATACCGCCGGCAACCAGGGCCGCAACATGTATAATCGGGTATTCGCTTTCGCTGCTGGAATGTTGGGATCCCCCGTGCGCAACCTGCTGGAACAATCGACGGACGAGTTGGCCGATTGGCTGGCTGCGCAGGGTGAACCCCGTTACCGTGCCGACCAGGTCCGTGGCTGGTTATTCGAACGGCGTGCCGCCGGGTTCGAGCAGATGACGAATCTGCCCAACCAGCTCCGGCAAAAGCTGGCGGACGAATTCACGATCTTTACATCCCGGATTGCATTGCATCGGCAAGCGGCCGACGGCACCGAGAAGCTGTTGCTGGCCCTGGCCGATGACCATCGCATCGAGTGCGTGCTGATCCGCGAGCACGATCGACGCACGATTTGCATCAGCACGCAAGTCGGTTGCGCGATGGGATGTGTTTTCTGTGCCAGCGGCCTGGACGGGGTCGTGCGTAATCTTTCGACCGGCGAAATCCTGGAACAAATGCTGCACTTGCAGCGACTGTTGCCGGCCGACGAGCGTTTGAGCAACATCGTGGTGATGGGGATGGGTGAGCCACTGGCCAACCTCGCGGCCCTTTTGCCGGCCCTGCGCGTGGCGACGAGTCCCACAGGATTAGGCATTGGCGCACGCAAGATCACGGTCTCGACCGTAGGGCTGCCAGCCGCCATGGATCGGCTGACCGCCGAAGACGTTCAGTATCACCTGGCCGTCAGCCTGCACGCTCCGGATGACGAACTGCGCAGCCAATTGGTTCCGGTCAGCCGCAATATCGGCCTAGCGGCCGTAATGGCAGCCGCCGACCGATTTTTCGACGCCAATCGTCGTCGACTGACATTCGAGTACGTCCTGCTGGGCGGACTGAACGACCAGCCCGAGCACGCTCGGCGGCTGGCGAGCGTGCTGGCCGGCCGAATGGCGCTGTTGAACGTGATTCCCTACAATCCTGTGGCGGGATTACCGTATCAAACCCCCACGGCCTCCGCGCAAGAGCGTTTTCTGCAGATTCTGGATCAGGCCGGCATCAATGTGCAGGTCCGCACCCGCAAGGGGGACCGCATCGACGCGGCCTGCGGGCAATTGCGACGGTTGCAGAATGTCGCCATGCCGGCCTCAATCAATGCCGGTCCAAGCCCTGCGTAGAAACCGCCGCCGGGGTGTGGGGTTGAATGGTTAGCAGGGATCGGGCGTCGGCACGCAGTTCGAAATCGTGCAACACCAGTTGATTATGCCCACAGGACGATTGCGGAGTCCAATTAGTGTTTGGGGTGCCGGGGTCGAGCGAGGCGAGCCCCCAGTTTGTCGCCAAAGTCTGGGGGCGGAGAATACGCCGACCCAGGCACCGTCGACTTTGCAATCCTCCTGATTCGCCCCGGACATTACAAGCTTGCTGGCAACGAGTGTATGCTGAAGGAGTAACGCGCCAGGGTGCCAAGAGCCGACGGGCGATCTCGAGCAGCGCCCGGTGCCAGACTCAATGAAGATGATTCTTGAGCCCCCGAGAGATGCGATCGAACCAATCTTGTTGACCGCATATGAGGACGTCGTTGGCAGTCAGCGATAATTCGGCCGAAGGCTACGAGCTGCGCGACCCCGACGTGCGGTTGATGCTGGAAGTGCGCGACGACAGCGCCGCCGCGTTCGAAGAATTGATGTTGCGCTACCAGAATCGCCTGGTAACGGTGCTCGAACACCTGGTCGGCGGTCGCGACCAGGCCGAGGATCTGGCCCAGGAAGTGTTTCTGCGCGTGTACCGATCGCGCAAGCGTTATGTACCGGGCGCCAAATTCTCGACCTGGCTGTTTACCATCGCCAACAATGTGGCCGCCAACGCCCGCCGCACGCGTTCGCGCCGTCGTGAGGTCAGCCTGTCGGTCAGCGATGGCAGTTCCTCAGACGGTAACCGGCTGGATCAATTGGCCCAAGCGGCCAGCGGACTGATGCCTGCCCGGCAGTTAGACAAGGCCGAAATGCGCGACATCATTCGCGTGGCCATTGAAAGTTTGAACGAGCGGCAGCGGATGGCCGTACTGCTGAGCAAGTTTGAGAACATGAGCTACGCCGACATCGCCGACTCTATGGAAATGTCGCAAGAGGCCATCAAATCGCTGCTTTCGCGGGCCAGGTTGAACCTGAAAGAAGTCTTGGAACCGTACTTGGAGCGAGGCGACCGTCCAGCCACGGACTGAAACCATGAATGAGCCACAAACGCCCGCCGACGACGATCGCGGGCTTGACGAACAACTGGTTAGCTACCTGGACGGCGAGCTCGATGCCGCCGAGTCGCGCGAAGTTGAGGAAGCGCTGGCCCAAAATCCGCGCGTGCGCCAAGAGCTGCAGCAACTGGAACGGAGCTGGCAGTTGCTCGACGAATTGCCGCGCACCCAGGTAGACGAGTCGTTCACACGTTCAACCGTGGAAATGATCGCCGTACAGGCCGAGAAGGACCTGGTTGCCATTCAGGCACAATTGCCGCAACGACGTCGACGCGTTTGGCTGGTGGCCGCGGGAGCGCTACTAACGGCCGCGGTGGCGGGCTTCTTGACCTCAACCGTGCTTACGCAACGCGCTGACGAAAAGCTGCTCAGCGATCTGCCGGTGATCGAAAATTTCGACCAGTACCGAGAGGTGGAAGACCTCGAATTCCTGCGGATGCTCAAGAGCCAGGGCTTCCTGGAGCCGAAGGACAAACATGAGCGGTAATCGAACCGGAAAGCTCCGAGAATTATCGCCACGCGCGGCCTTGGCAATGATTTTGACGCTAATACCGTGCGGGCGCGCCACACGGGCGGACGAAACGACCGCCGAGCGGCGAGCGCGGCTGGAAAACATGGATGCCGAGAAGCGCGAGCAACTAGCGCAGAACTATGAGCGTTTCTTGCATCTCGATCCGCAAGATCGCCAACGGCTGCGGCAGCTCGACGCCGCGCTGGAAGAGGCCCCCGATCGCGATGAACTGCGGCAAGTGATGCAGCGCTATCACGAATGGCTGAACGAGCTTCCGGCCAGCCAGCGACTGACGCTCGCGGCGCTGCCGGCCGAAGATCGTCTGAAGCGGGTCGAGGAAATTCGCGGTTTCCAGGGACATCAGCGGCACAAGCTCAATCCTCAGGACGTCGAGGCAGTTTCCGATTGGGCCAGGAAGCACGACGTGCAACGCAAGTGGTTCGAAGCCCGACGCAACGGCAGCGAGGGCCCCGTGATTACCGCTGAGGCGGTGGCCGACTTGCGAACGTCACTGTCGGACGAATCGAAACGGGTATTGGACGAAGCGCTCACAGACGACAAGCAACGCGCGCTACTGACAAGCTGGGTTTTCCAGACCAGGCGCACGGGAGGAGCTGGTGGCTTCCGTACGGGTTTCCGCATGCCTAGCGAGGAAGAGGTGCAGGCCTTCTTCAAAACGGAATTGAGCGACGACGAACGTGCGTATTTGCGCGCTTTGCCGACCGATCAGATGCAGCGTGAGCTCGCGCACCTATGGCGCGAAAAACACGCCAGGCCAGGGGATGGCACGCGCGAGAAAGGGGAAGGACGTGGTTTCGGTCCAGGTCGCCGAGGCGTGCCCCGCACCGATCCAGAGAAGCAGACGAATTAGCTTTGTCGCTTCCCAAGGTCAGCGCGTTTCGACCTTGCAGACTAGTCAGAGCAACGTCATTCCGTGGCCGTCAGCGGCAACTGCCAATTGCAGAGGAAGTAGGCCCGGGGCGTAGCCAGGTCGAGCATCGCGGCGACGTTCCAGGGGGAACGTGCCTCGGCATTGAAGGGCATCGAGAGCAAGTTCGCGCGTTGCTTATACTTGACCACGCGGACATTCGGTTCTGAAAGGCCCGCCAGCGACGTGGCGCGGGCAATGGCCTCTTCGATGTACCCTTGCTCGTCAACTAAGCCGTTGGCCACGGCCTGGTCCGCAGTAAAGACCTGGCCGGTCGTGACTTTGGCCAGAGCTTCCGGGTCCTTGGCGAAGGCCGGTCTGCCGGCCTTCACGATGTTCTGAAAACGCTGAAAACTGTCGTCGACCAGTTCCTTGAAGATTTCCTTCTCTTCCGTCGTCATAGGGCGAGTCGGAGTGCCCATTTGTTTGAGCGGCCCGCTTTTGATCGAGTCTTCCTCGACCTCCCAGTGCTTCATCAGCCCGGCCACGTTGTAGTGGGGAATGATGACACCGATGGAGCCGGTCCAGGTCGTGGGCTCGGCGAAAATTACTTTTTCCTCAGGGCCGACGGCCATGGCGATGTAGTACCCACCGCTGGCGGCCAGGCCCCCCATGCTGACGACGATCGGAATCTTGCGCGCTTCGACCATCTTACGGAGATGGTGGTACAGATAATCGCTGGCCGTGACGGTGCCGCCGGGCGAATTGACGCGCAGCACGATGGCGCGCACGTGCGGGTCGTCGTGTACGTGGTCGATTTGCTTCTTGATGAAACCTTCGCCGTCGAGAATCGCGCCGTCGACAGTGATAATCGCAATTTTGTCGGTCGCCGTCTTCGACAGCGAGTGATAATGTTCCGTAACCTGGGTATCCGCACCCTCAAATGCTGCAGACAAAGCGCCCAAGCCCAAGGCCAGTATCACGAACGAGCAGAGCACAAATAGAAAAAGGTAGAGCAACGATCCCAACAAGCGGGACAGCAATCCGCGGCGCGGCGGCCCGGCCATGACAATGCGTTCGATAACCTGCGGCGACTGCCCGTACTGGGGGTCGTTGGGAGCCATAAGTCTTCCTTTTGCTGGTTCCTGCACAGCGCGAAAAACGGTTCCGACGAATTGCTGGCCTGCCGTGGTCGGCGAAACGCCGCGACGATCGCAGAACGCCCTCGATCGCCAGCTTATCGTCTCGTCACATGATACCGACGCGTGACGAGGCTGTAACCTACGACCATCGTGCACGCTTGCGCCGTCGCGTTTCCATTATAACAAATGCGATTTCGCACACAGGTGCCCCGACGATTCGGTACCCATCGTGTCGTCTGCCAGCACAATGAATAGGGCGTGCAATCGATGGCGGGCAAGCGCTACAAGCGTCGCGACCCCGGTCGCACGTCGTAGCTAGTGGCCTCCGGATCCCGCGCCTGATTCGGCTGCGACATCGTAATGCGATGCTCGAAGGCGTCCTGGCACTCCGGGACACGGCGTCGGCCGGGGTGTTGCCAGCGGGCACCCTCGGGTAGTAAGCTACTGCATCAATCGGATTTCGGGCCAGGGAGTAAGGCGGGAACATTGGGAGAAATCCCCGCAGCACGACAACGGGATAACCGGATTTCGTCGCACTGCGATTTTCGCCGAGAAGCCGACGAGTACGTGTCGGCTGGTCTTACCGTGGTTCGTCGTCTCTAGACAAAGGAGTGGTCTGGTGTTTGTGGCTGCGTCAACGGACTGCTTTGCTGACTTGCCATTAGACGCGGCGCTCGAGCGGCTCGTCGACTTGGAATACAACCGTGTCGAGATCGTATTGCGCGAGCGCGGAAATCAACTCAGGCCTTCGCAAGTACATGCGAACCTTGAGGAAGCGGTGCTTGCCTGCCGCGAGACGCACCGGCTGACGCCGATCGCGTACGTTGTCGATATCGATGCGGAAGGGGACCTGTACTACGAGCAGTTCTCCGCCTGTTGCAAACTGGCCAAGGCGACCAAGGTCGTAACGATCACGGTCCCTTCCGGCGAACTCGGCACTCCCTTCAATGCCGAGATCGAACGACTACGCGAGCTGGTACGCATTGGGTCACTCGATGGGGTGCAAGTCGGTCTCAAGACCGAAGTGGGCCACATGAGCCAAGACCCCAACACCGCCATCGTGTTGTGCGACAACGTCAAAGGCCTGGGGATCACGCTCGACCCCAGCCATTTTGTCTTTGGACCCCACAAGGGCGGCAACTACGACCAGATATTCAAGTACGTGATCCACCTGCAGCTGCGCGACACGACCAAGGACAAGCTGCAAGTGCGCATCGGCCAGGGCGAAGTCGAATACGGCCGACTGGTCACGCAATTGGGAAAGCACCGCTACAATCGGGCCCTGTGCGTGGATATCAGCGACATCCCAGACTCGGGTGTCGATCACATGGCCGAAATGCGGAAAATGCGCCTGCTGCTAGAAAGCCTGCTGTAAAGCGCAGTTTTTGCAAAGCGCACTATTCGCACGCAGTTGCAGCGGGCTGACCGTTCGCGCAACCGATCAGTTCGCTGCCACGTCCGCGCAGGCTTCGGCAAAGATCGCCAGGGCCGAGTCGACCTGATCCGCGGTGACGCATAGCGGCGGACAGAAACGAACGCCCGCCTTGCCGCAGCCCAGCAACAATAGGCCGCGATGAAAGGCGGCATCGATGATGCCCTCGCGACGTTGCGGGTCCGGCCTCTGGTTTGACATCGCGTCGATGGCCACCATCAGTCCCAAGCCGCGCGGGTTGGCCAGACCTGAGTCCAACTGGGCCAGTTGGCGTAAGCCGGCCAATAACTGATCGCCGCGCCGGGCGGCGTTCTCCAGGTATTCACGCTCGAGCAAATCGAGTGTCACTAGCGCCGCACGACAGCAGACCGGATTACCCCCGAACGTCGAGGCGTGGCTGCCCGAGGGCCAATCCATCAACTCGGCGCGGGCCACGACGGCCCCCAGCGGTAGTCCGCTCGCAATGCCCTTGGCCAGGCAGACGACATCGGGCACCAGGCCGAAGTGTTCGCAGGCAAACATCTTGCCTGTGCGGCCAATGCCCGACTGGACTTCGTCGGCCACGAGCAGGATGCCGTAGCGGTCGCAGATGCGTCGCAACATCGGCAGAAAATGAGGCTCGGGCACCCGATACCCCCCTTCTCCCTGGATCGGTTCGACGAAAATCGCGGCCACCTCATCGGGAGCGCAAACCGTGTGAAATTGCTCTTCGAGCGCGGCTTCGTCGCAATTGAAAGGAATGCGATGGACGCCCGGCAACAGCGGGCCGAAGCCGCGCTGATGGATCGCCTTCGAGCCGCTGATCGACATGGCGCCAAACGTGCGACCGTGAAATGCGCCGTAACACGAAATGATGCGCTGCCGGCCGGTGTGATACCGCGCGAGTTTCAGTGCCGCCTCGATCGACTCCGCACCACTGTTGGTGAAGAAGACGCGCTTGGGTTGCGAGCCGGGCGCCAAGCGGGTCAAACGCTCGGCCAATTCAATTTCGGGTGTGTAGTAGAAATCTGTGCCCGACATGTGGATCAGCCGGGTCGATTGATCTACGATGGCCGCCACGACTTCGGGGTGCGAATGGCCAGTGGCCGTCACCGCGATGCCAGACGTGAAGTCCAGAAATAGGTTGCCATCCACGTCTTCGATCGTGCAGCCGGCGCCGCGGGCCGCGACCAGCGGATACACGCGGGTGTAAGACGGTGAGATGACCTGATCGTCGCGAGCAATCCAGGCGGCCGCCTTCGGGCCGGGGAGCGACGTCCTCAGCAACGGACGAGTTACGTCACAAATTGTCGCGGCGGTGGCATGCATGGTTCGCTCTCCTTTGTTCGCCGGGGGCCGTTTTGCTGCGCCGGCGTCCTTAAGGTTTCGTTCTCTTCATACGGGACCGGTTCACTTAGGGTTTACGTGGTCCATCATTCGCCGGCTCGTCCCCCACTTGCGCACTCATCCCCTGTGCCATAGTGATGCTGCGTGCGTAATTGACCGTGAATGCCGTCTTGTGCGTAACCGCGTCGACCAAGGCGGCTGCCGACGGCTGACCGTTGCCGCTTCGTTTCACCCCGCCAAACGGCAGATGTACCTCGGCCCCGATGCACGGCAAGTTGACGTAGCCCATGCCGTAGTCGCACTCATCGCGATAGATTCGCCAACGGCGATAGTCCTCGGTGATGACGGCCATCGACAACCCAAAAGGCGTGTCGTTGTAGATCTCGATCGCCTGCTCATCGCTGTCGAAGGGGACAATGGCCACATGCGGGCCAAACACTTCCTCGCGGATTGTCCGCGCCGTAGGCCGGTGTTCCTGCACATAGACAAAGGGCGCCAGAAACAGGCCTTCGGCGTGCGGCGCGTCGGACATCCGTCCGCCAGTCAGCAGAATCTTGGCCCCTTCGTGGGCTGCCAGGTCGTTGTACTCGAGCACTTTATCGATGCCGGCTTGATTGATGAGCGGGCCTGCGAAAACGTCGGCGCCGAATGGATCGCCGAATTTCAGTCGCCGCGCCTGCGATACGAATTGCTCTGCAAATCGGTCGACCAACCGCCGATGAACGAGCAGCCGGCCCGCCGAAACGCAACGCTGCCCGGCGGTCTTGAATGCGCTGAGAATGCTGGCATTCACGGCCAGAGAAAGATCGGCATCTTCACAAACGATCACGGCGCTCTTCGAACCCATCTCGAGCGCGCACGTTTTATAATCGCTAGCGGCTGCCAGGCGGCGGATATGCGCACCGACGTTGTAGCTGCCCGTAAACGCGACGACGTCGACATCGGAATGACGAGCCAACGCATCCCCGGCCTCCTCGCCGAGCCCGTGGACCAGGTTGATCGTGCCGGCGGGAAATCCTGCCTCCTCGAACAGTCGCACCAGGCGCTCGCCGATCTCGGGCGTTTCTTCCGACGGTTTGAAAACGGTCGTATTGCCTTCCAGCAAACTGGGGCCGAGCATCCACAGCGGCACGGCAAACGGAAAGTTCCAAGGCGTGATCACGGCCACTACGCCGCGTGGTTTGCGCCGCACATAAAGATCCTTGTCCGCGATCTCGGATTCCACGACCTGCCCCGTCGGCTGGCGGGCCGTCCCGAAGACGTACTCCACCATGTGCAGCCCTTCGACGACCTCGGCTCGGGCCTCGTTGAGGACTTTGCCATTTTCGCGCGCGAGCACGGCGGCCAGTTCGTCGGTATCGCGACGTATCAAATTCGCCAGATTCAGGAACAGCTCGCCACGGCGAATCCGGCTGGTATGACGCCAAGCCGGAAATGCCTTGCGCGCCGCTCGGACGGCTTCGTCGATCTCGGCCGACGTGCCACGCGGATAGACGCCCAGCAACTCGCCGACATGGGCCGGATTGACGTTCTCAAAAACCTCGCCGGACGCTGGGTGCCAAGATCCACCCAAGAATTGGCGGCCCTGCCAGGAACCGGTGACGACTCGACTCGCCATAGGGCACCTCGCGCGTGCGGTGACTAGATTCAACGAGAAAGGCTAACCCATCGCCGCCTGCCGAGGGAAGTGCGACTTGCGGTGCGACGAGGGGCGAGATCTGCGACCGAAGGACGCCTCCCTGCTGGCAAAGCGTCCGCCGTCGAGAGCCGCTTACGGCCTTATTAGAACAATAGGCCAGAGCACGCTGCCGGCAAGCGTGCTTCGTATGGCACTGATTGTCAGGCAATCATCGGACGATTGCCGGGCAACACGATAGCGTCGCAAGCGGCCTGCCCACGGCGCGAGCCACCCCGCGGGACGACACTTGGTATGGCACGAAAAACAGCCATGCTCGCCTGCCGTGCGCCTGCCAGCATGACGCGTATTCATCAGCCGCCCGATTTGTTGCCGCCCATTGGCGGTTGCATCCCGGGGTGCGCTGACACGGTTTCCGACTGGACGAGGGCCGGCGGCATGGCAAGCTCGATCGCGCTGGAGCTCTCGACGGCGCCTGGTCGGGCCGACGTTGCTGACGCCCTTTTCGATAGGCCTCCGAATGCTAGATGCCAGAGCGACGTGATCCACTGCCAGCCACAGACGATCGCCACGGCGAAACCAAGAATCGACAGATAAAAGGCTATCGGCAGTTCGCTAGATAGCGCGGCGGCTACGATTCCCCCCACCAGGGCACAAGCCGCGACGACCCCCTGCCCTGTCGTAGAACGCTTGAAACTCTTGCGGAAGTGCAAGTCGAGCAGCGAGGTCGTGTGCAGGTGGGCCAACTCGCGCATGGCAGACATGTCGACGGACTGTTCCGCAGGACGATTGGCTCGCACGGGAAGTTCCGTGAGGATTTCCGGCTTGTCTTCGCTCGCGACGTCCGCTGCTTCGTCGGCTCCTTTAGTACCAAGGCTATCGGGCGAATGCGGCTGATACACCACTTCCTCCCGGCGGGACTTCTTGCCCACGCGTTCCAGCAGCCCCGCCATGTAGTCGTCGATCGACGCGTCGGTCTCGTGGCCGGCCCCCCCCTCGGTAGTTTTGCCGCTCGACGTGCCGACAGTGTGACTTTCGCGGGACTCGGCTGCCGGCAGAACGAATTTTCGAAGAGGCCGATTCGCCTCCTCTGCCTCGTCCTCATCATCACCATCTTGCTGCTCGGCTGTTGTCATGCCGAGGCGCTCGAGCAGGCCGATCGCGGTGACCGGAGCTTCGGCCGAGATTGACTCGAAGAGAATTTCGTCAGCCTCCGGGGGCGAAGACGGCGAACTTTCCTGGGCTTCCGCATCTCGTTGGGCGGTCGCTGCGCGCTCGATGATCAGTTCCTCGGATTCGGGCACTTGATCCTCCACATCCGCCACGGAATCGGTCGGGCCGTCCGTCAGCTCGCTCATCGTCCGCAATTGCGCGCGGCATGTTCGCAGCTCCTGCAACAGGCGGCGGGCGCGACCCCGGTTTAACGCGCATCCCTCGCGCCGCTGGCTGTCCTGCTGCCACAGACGTAAAGTCGTCTCGCGCAGCGACGCACCCGGCTCGTCACGAATTTCGAGCGTTTGGCCAGTGTCGGCGTCGCCGCTCGCTGCGTTTAAGTCCATGACTTCGAACACCGCCGAACCAACCTGCAGGCAGTCGCCCGGCGAAACGACCGCGTCGACGAATTCTTTCCCATTCAAGAGCGTGTCCTGTGACCAACATCGCACGACTACCTCTCGCTCTCCGCGCAGGATCAGGCAGTGCATGGATCGCGCCCCTGGGCCGCGCACACGCAGATTGCATGACTCGTCCGCACCGATCGCGCAGCGGCGGGCCGAAATCGACACCAGTTGCCGGTTGTCTCCCGCGGCATCTCCTGGCTTTTGAAACCGGAGAACCAGGGAGCCGGTAGGGCTGCTCGCCGAGGTCTTTGATTCCATCTGGTCCAACATGGGCGACGTGTCCCCTAAGACGAGCCGTGAACGGTGGTTGAGAAATACCCATATTGGACGTACCTTATGGCCAATTCACAGTCAAAACGGTCTGGTTCCAGGTCACTTCGACGCAGCCTGGCTAAAAAAGGCCGGGCCCTCCATAGCCGGACAGACGAAAAGCGACTGGAAACGCCTGCTGGCAGCTCCGGAACTGGCCTTGCAGCAAAAATCGGCTGCATATCTTTGCCGGTTGTGTCGATTATCGGATAGCGTTCGCTGAGGCAG
>DASXEJ010000169.1 GCA_036490175.1 Pirellulales bacterium
CACAGCCGCGACTATGAACACAACACGGAAACCAGTGAAGCGATGATTCTCATTTCCATGATCGCCCTGATGTCACGCCGCCTCGCTCACAAAAAGTGACTTTGAAGACTTGTTCTTAGCTGCTGTTGGGCAACGCTGGCTGACTCGTCCCCTGACCACAGGCCGTGATGAATATGTCGTCCCCACAACAAACGATAGAACAGCGTCGTCAAATTGTAATGACTGCGGATATCCTGTTTGCGAACAGAGGGGCAGACGATCATCAGGTCGATTCCTTTCGGTGTGTCGATATTCTTGCTAACGCAGCAAGGCCGCCTCGATCGTTAGTCCCGGTCCGAACGCTAGTATTACGCACGGGCGCATCGCATGTCGCTGCCTCAACCGATCGAGGATAAACAGCACGGTCGGCGATGACCTATTGCCAAACTCGGACAATACCTCGCGCGACACAGCTAACTGCTTTTCGCGTAATCCCAATGTGTGGCCGCAGGCATCCAGAATTCGCGGTCCACCGGGATGAACGTAACCGTTCACGGGGAATTCCTGAATTGTGCTCTTCGCTAGCAGGGGTATGCATCGCGTAGGCTGGGGGCATGTCGTCGTCCCAGGCACCGATTACGCCGGAACAACTGGCCGCTTTGCCGCCTGACTTTCAGGCTTTATTGCGAGGCGTCATCGAGTATTACGAGCGCCGCATTGCCGTACTCGAAGCAAAGCTGAACAAAACGCCGCAGAACTCGTCGCTGCCGCCGAGCAGCCAGCATCCACACGCCAAGCCGCTGGCGAACAAGCCGAAGTCGAACAAGAAACGCGGTGGACAGCCCGGGCACGCCAAACACGGGCGGCCACTGTTGCCCACCGATGAGTGCGACGAAGTGCACACGCTCAAGCCGATCGAGTGTCGCCGCTGCGGAAAGAAGCTGGCCGGCTGTGATGGCGAGCCGCTACGGCACCAGGTGTGGGAATTGCCCAAGATCAAACCGCACGTGACCGAATATCAACGACACCGCCTGACGTGCCGTGGCTGTGGCGCGTCGACCTGTGCCGAACTTCCACCGGGCGTGCCGCAAGGCCAGTCCGGCCCCCGGTTGATCGCTTTCAGTGGCTTGTTGATGGCCTACTTCCGCCAGAGCAAACGCCGCACGGCGCTGTTCCTGGAGGCGCTGTTGAACCAACCGTGCTGCGCTGCTTTGACAGTTAAGATGCAGCAACAAGTCACCCAGGCGCTACGGCCGCCGTATCACGAGCTGGTCGAGCAATTGCCGGCCCAGGACCAATTGGGTATGGACGAATCGCCGACCAAAGAGGGGCCGAACAAGGCCTGGTTGTGGACGGCGGTGGCTGGCGCGTTCACGGTCTTTGGAGTGCGTCTGTCGCGCGCCGGGACGTTGCTGGAAGAGTGGTTGGGCGAAGCGTTCGACGGCGTGATCACCTGTGATCGGGCCAAGATGTATTGGGCGCACGGTCGCTTGCAGTGGTGCTGGGCCCATTTGAAACGGGATTTTCAGGCGCTGGTCGATTCGGACGATGGAACGGTCAAACGACTGGGACACGATCTCATGCGACCGACGTGCGAGCTGTTTGGCTTGTGGGCCCGCTATCGCGACGGCACACTCACGCGCCGCGGTTGGCTCAGGCTGATGCAGCCGATCCGTCAAGAGATCGACCCCTTACTGCTGCGCGGCGCCTTTAGCGGCAACGCGCGGCTGAAGGGCATGTGTGGCCCCTTGTACGAACATCGCGACCGCCTATGGACGTTTCTCGAAGCCGAAGGGGTCGAACCAACTAACAACGCCAGCGAGCGCGCCTTACGTCATGCGGTGATTTGGCGGAAACTTTCCTTCGGCACGCAGAGCGCGGCTGGCAGTCGTTTCGTGGAGACAATGCTTACGACCATCGAAACCTGCCGCAAACAAAACACGAACGTCTTCGACTTCGTCGCCCAAGCCGTAGCCGCACACTTCGCCCACCACCCAGCCCCTTCACTCCTCTCCAAGGTAACGATTACGACTTAAGGAAAGGATCTCCGAATGGCCAGCCACCTGGGTAGCTGTACCTCGCGTTGAGGGCCGCGCGTGACGTGAGGGGCTCACTCTCAAGCTGGGCAATCTCGACGGGGACGCCCCCGAGCTCTTCGGCGATGTTGGTTTTAATCGACCAGTCTTCTGACGTTACGGTGGCGAGCCCATCTACATGGTTTGCGGCAGACCTAAAAGCGGGCCACAGCTGTTGATACGACTCTCCCAAAACGACGGCGCTACCAACGTTTGTCGGGACACCCCGCCACCACCAGCTTTTGACGGGGTGTCGTTCAGTATCGGGACCAATTCCGTACCCCCCTGCGCCGCCTCGCAAGAAGCCACTGAGCAATTGGACATCGCCGTAAAACGGCCGAATGAGGCGAGACAACTCGATCCAGGCGCGATGCAACTGCGTATTCCATCCCGGTTGCACAAGAGACGCTGCATGGACGCCGATACTCACGTTGTTTGCCCGAAATCCTCGCCGACTCGCCCCAAGCGGGTATGGAAAACCCAGGTGGACGCTGACAACTGGGCGGTGCGGATACCACACGATTGTCTCGTTCGAGTGTTCGTCTAGAAACTGAAGAAAGTGCGCACGCCCTGTTTCCCCGTAGACGTATTGTGGCGGCTCCCAGAGCCCATACCGCCGAGGCAAAGTTTCAGGCAACGTATTTTCAAGACAACTCAGCAAACGGTCGCGGCCGCCAGGTTCGTGAACTGGACTCTCCAAAAACCACCACGACATTTCGAGTATCGAGAAAGATTCTTCATGCCTGATCGGCTGAAGGCGTTTTACACCGGCGGGAGTGGCTACGGTATCAGCCTGTGGGTCGAAGATCACTCCGTGCGATGCCACAGCAAGTTTTTTGGCAATGCGATCTGCCCGAGCGAGTGCACTCTGCGGAGCGCTACCTTCGACGGACATGTGAGTGACGTACTCGATCCCCGGCAGAGTCGCAGCGACGCCCTCGGGAATATCTTCCGGAAAAACGCGGTCGGATCGACCGATTACAATCTGCCATCCGCGACCGGCATACGTCCAACAGGTGTCAGTTGCCTGCCATTCGCCGGCAGGGCAAAGTGCCCCCACGTTGCTGGCTCGAATTGACCACACCTCAAGGTCATAGCTCATAACGCCAATTTTCGTGGACCCTAGGGCTTGTGTCACGGGGTTGGACCCAGAAAGTTCGCCGCCCATTTCGCCCGCTACTCAGTCAATCCCTTCGTTGCTCCCCAGGGTGTGAACAGTTACG
>DASXEJ010000170.1 GCA_036490175.1 Pirellulales bacterium
TTCTTGCTGCTATAAACCGAATGCCCTAGCTCGTGCAGCATCGTCCCCATCCAATATTCGTTGGGGACGATGTTGGCCAGCACCCGCACGTCCCCCTGGCGGTCGATATCGGTGCAGAAGGCGTGCGGACTCTTGCCCGGCTTTTCGTACAGATCGCTGCGGGCGATCACGTCTTCGATCGGCAGCCCGACGCCGGCGTAGAACTTCTCGCAGATTTTCAGGATGTCGGCCGTCCCGAAGACCGAGTCCAGATTGACCGAAAAGATCGCCGGGCTTTCCTGGAAGAACGGATCGTGATAGTGCCAAGGGCGCAGCTCGTCGACGTCGATGCCGTAGTTCAAAGACAGCTTGGCGTCGATCTCGCGCTTGGCGGCGGCAAACGGCTCGCGCGTCAGTGCGTCGAGATTGTCGAATAGCTTCAGCACGTCGTCCTGGCTCTGCTCGTTTAAGGACAACTGCATGGCGTGATAGTCTTTGAAGCCCAGCTTGCGTGCGGCCTCGTTGCGCAGCAGCACCAGTTGCTTGAGGTCGGCCTCGACCATGCGGCCCACCCCCTTGCTGGCTTCCCAAATGCGCTGCCGCCGGGCGCTATCCTTCGATTCCTTCAAGGCCTTGCGGACTTCGCTATCAACCAGCTGCTTGTCGTCGACGCGGGCCCGATAGACGTTGAAGGCCTTTTCGATGTCGTTGGCCGTCGACGTGATGCGCTTCAGCAAGTCGGGGTCGACCTGCTTCTCGAGATAGATCAGATACAGAATATCGATCTGCCGGCGCAGCGTCGGGTCGGAAATCTTGGCGGCCTTGATGGCTTTCAACTCGGCGAAGCGTTGCGAATCGGCCAGGGCATGGTCCAACTGGTTTTGGGCTTCGACCTTGGCGGCAAAATCTTCGTCACGACCGGTCGTATTGGCCGTCCACCAGGCGCGGCCGACGGCAATGTCCAACGGCTGGACTGTGCTTTCGTGATAGGCGATGAATTTCGCGGCCTGGCGATCGCCGGCGTCCTGGGGTTCGTTCTCGGCGGCGCGTGACATGGGCGGAAACACCGTTGCAAAAATGCAGTTGAGGATCAGAACCAAGAGCCCACGTTTGTGACCAGCGATGAGTGCCATAATAAGACGTCCGTAAGAGACTGGAATGCCCCACTGGCCGATTGCGACGCCGGCCGAATCAAACTCTAGGGCCGGCAGGCAAGCCTACCTTACCCCTTGCAGAGGTGAATTCAAGCCGTGTCCGCCCCAAGCCGTGGACAAGGCCAGTCGCCCATGGCTTGCGGAGCCAAACGGTTTTAGAAATCAGAAACGCCGGTGGCGATAGTTGGTGAATACAGAGTCGACTTTTTGTATTCGGATGGCTGAGGTCGAGCGAAGCGGGCCCCCAGTTTGTCGCACATTCTGGGGGCGGCGAATACGCCGACCCCAGGCACCCAGCGACTTTACAATCTTCCCCGGATGACCGGGAAGTGACATCACGGCGCCGTACATTCTGCTAGGATTGAATGGAACGCCGGGTCAAGCAGTGCGAGCCAAGCTGACGCTGTCCGACGCACTAGGAGCAACCCTTCGACCAATGGCGTGTGGCTGCGGGCGCGTTGCACACGGCCCGAGGCTTCATCAAGATGGCGTCGATCGGGAGTCCTGCTATGACTAAAAGAATTACCAGTGGATTGGTAGCGTCGCTGCTCGCGTTGGCCCTGTTCCCATGCCATCGCGCTTGGGCCGATGATGGCACTCAGGCGACGTCGCCGCCGACCGCGACTACAAACGCGGGAGCCGCCGTGGCCAAGTCGCCGGCAGCTGCCGCCGGTGCAACCACAAATCAGAGCACCGTAAACGGCACGCCCCAGCGGCAGGAAGTGTATCGTCCGCGGCGCACCACCTATGCGACCAATCGCGCGCGACGCAGCGGACCCACGAACTACAACTATTCCGGTGTCGGCTTTCCTGGGATGGAAGGGGGCCTGACCGCGGCCGCGAATCGGACGACCTGGGGAAAACCCATGTACCGCGCGCCGCGCAGACGTGGCTGGTAGCTCGGCCCACGCCCGCACTTATTCACCACGGAGGCTCGGAGGCTCGGAGAAGAAAAGTTTGGAAACACGAATCACACGGATGACACGAATAAGAAACCGTCTTGAGTTCGTGGAATCTGTGTGATTCATGGTCGAGGCTATTTGCTCAATAGATTCCTTGTTCGTTTCAGCCCCTCTGGCCTTCAGCTCATCAGCGCCCCGACCCCTCTGCCCCCAGGATCACGGTGTTACCTCCGTGTCTCCGTGACTCCGTGGTGAACTCTTCGCCAAGGAATGGGTTAAATACCCCATAAGTCCCGACGAGCTATCAGCGGAATGACGGGAACGTAAGCCGGGTCGGTGACGGAAATGTAACGGCACCCGCAATGGGCCGGCCCGCGTAGGACTCCTAGCAGATACGGGTGGCTCGCAGCGAACCAACCATTTTCGCCGTCGAAGCACGTGGGCCACGCGAACGAGTGTTAGGGCGTCCCGCCAGGAACCGTGTGTAATCGGTCCGCGGCACGAAATCGACGGCGATTGGGAAGGACCGGGTAAGTACCATGAGACGGTCGATCACACGCAGCTTGGCAATGGCGGTGGTCATGTCGGCCCTCGGGCCGATGACACTGTGGGCCCAAAATGCCGCACCCACCACGGCCACGACTCCGCCAGCCGGCGCTGCCGTCGGCAATCCGACCGGCGCGGCGACAACTCGCCCGATGGTCACGCGCAACGGCAAATGGCGCCATCGCAACCACCACCGGAACATGAACTGGCGCAACGCCAATAACGGCGCAGGTGCGATGCGAGTCAACGGCGCGCCCACGACGGGCCGAATGTATCGGCCGAACAAAAACCCAGTGATGAATGGCGCCACGGCCGCGCCTAATACCAACGCGGCTACGACAGCTAACAAGACGCACCACAGCCGGCATCACAAGGCGACGACCGAAAAATCGAAGTCGACGCCGACGACCACAAAGCAGGCGTCGAAATCCAAGGCTCCGCCCAAGGCGAAGAACATTGGCTAGAAGGCCCTCTCAAGTCCCCCTCCCAATCCGGGAGGGGGGTGTGGCGGAAATCGACCACCCCGCATCTGCGTACCGCCGCCACGTTTCGGTCGCTCATGTTGGTGCCAGGCGATCGACTCCTGGAACATTCAGTGGGTAAGCACGGGGCACGGAATGCAAATCAGGGCAATGCGTGAGCGCAGAAGCTCCAGGCTTTTTTGTCGCCTTGCAACTTTGGCACAGGCACCACCCGCTGCTTCTTTCGTTGGCCGTAGCGACCTAGACTCTCCAGTGCCATGCCAGACCTTTGGGCAGATCAACATTTGCGAATTCCAGGTGCACGACGCGGCGACGCGCTGGAATTAACGTTGCGAGGAGGAGTGCAGCAGCAGCGGACGGAACATCATCATACTGCCGCGGACCGCTGCGCATTCGGCTGTGGTAACATCAGCCCGCCATCGTTCGATTTGGTCGCCAGTCAATTTTCCGTGGCGATGCGACCCTGGGAGAACTCGCAAGGATAGAGAGCCAGGGCGCGCCCGACGCCGAAGGCGCGGGGATCAGCCGCACTGCCAGGGGTTTCGCCATTCTAGTAAAATGGCGTCGTGAGCGAATCACCCCCCACCCGCGACCGCGGGTATCAGTTTGGTCTGGGAACGATGTCCGTGGTGGTGACCGTCGTGGCCACGTTCTTGGCCTATCACGTCAATTGGATTCGGCAGCGGCACGCCTTCTTAACCGAGGAAGGCGACCGGTTTGCAAGAATACCTGTCGAGGAGTTCGCCCTCGCGAGTGCTTTCATTTCTCCGCAAAGAATGCCCGCTCCAGGGATGCTGTGGTTATTTTCCGAAGACGGACTGGAATATCTCAGTGTCATTGTCGAGGCGGCAAGTCGCACCGAATTGACCTCAGAGGATTTAAATCGACAAGCGCTCGCAACGCGACTATTTCCAGAAGCCGAAATCGGCTTTTATTTTGTGCGAAATAACCTGGAGGCACCGGCAATACATTAGCCGGGCTGCACACTGCCCAAGCACACACTATTAAGACACCCATAACCGCCTTGGTGACCATAAATTTGATCAACACACCAACCAGCCACGACCGTGCCATCGCCGCTCATCATTTCCTCACAATTGCCTGTTAGGCTGGGCGGCTTGTTTTCGGGGGAAGACGAAACATCGTGTCTGAAGACCGCCGCGCGGCGGTTTGCGCCCCCCCTCTTCAACTCCCTGCCGCTGCGATGGCCGACCAGATGGGCCAGACATTATCCTTGGCCCGAATCGATCGGGAACCTGAAGGTCGCGCGCGGTGCGCTAGTTGGATCGTTTCGCCGGCGTTTGATCTGTTGTTTCTGGTCAACGCAGGCTGGGTGCTGGCTTTTTTGCCGGGCTTTCTTAGTGCCGAGCGGACGCCGCACATCGAGTTCTGGCAGATTTATTTTCTCACCACGCCGCATCGTTGGATCACACTGCTGTTGGTGGCCACGGATCCCGATCGTCGGCTGGGGCGCGGCAAGCTGTTCGCCGCCATGGCCGTGATGGCGCTAGTGGTCGTCAGCGCCGTGCGCTGGGCGAGCGGAGGATTTGTCTGCCTGCTGCTGATCGACTATGTGTGGAACGCCTGGCATTTTGCCGCGCAGCATGCCGGCATTCTCCGCATGTACTCACGCAAGTGCGGCGGCGGACATCCGCGCCTGGAAACCTGGTGCCTGCGCGCCACCGTGTTCTACACCAGCTTGCGACTGGCAGGCTGGTCGACCGGCTGGACCGAAGCGTATCCCACGGCGCGCAGCGGATTGACGATCTTGGACGTCGTGATGTCGCTGCCGGTAGTCCTGCTCTTCGCCGTCGAGCTGATCGCGCGTCCCTGGCGACGGCCGGGCAAGATGGCCTATCTGACCAGCGTATCGACAATGTATCTCAGCTTGCTCGCGAGCGTGGCCCTGGGATGGACTACGCTGATCCTGTCGCTGACCGCCGCCGCAGCGGCCTTTCACGCCATCGAGTATCTGGCCGTCGTCAGTCATTACGCGCAGCGTCGCCGCACGCATGGCGCGCCGAGCCTGTTCAGCAAAATGGCCCGAGCTTGGGGAAGCATGCTCGCGCTCTATGTCATTCTGTTTGGAATGCTCGCGCAAATGGCGGACGTGTGGTCGCACGAAATCTGGTTGGGGGTCAATCTGTGGGCGGCCGGGCTGCACTACGCCTACGACGGCATGATCTGGAAGCTGCGCGCCGCCCCCACGGCGCAAACGCTCGGAGTGGAACTTCCCGCGCGCGAATCGGCGGCGCCGCCCTCGCGCAAGCTCGCGACAGCCGGCACGCCCGAACTGGTATCCGCCACGGCCGAGATGAGTTGAAGACCCATGCGCCCGGCAGCAACCTCGATGCCAGTTCGATTTTCTCGCGTGCTTGGCGGTTGCGCCGCCTTGGCCGTGGCAGGACTGTCACTCGCGGGCGCGGCCGGATGGCATGGTGCTGGCGTGGCCACCGTTTTTGGATGGCAACGCGTGGCGGTCGTACATCTACTATCGACGCTGCCGGCATCTGTCTGCCTGGCGGCGCTAGTGACGCAGAGATTTTCGCTCGGGCGGCCTCGGCTGATGGGAATTCTGTGGGCAAGCGTTGGAACGATCGTGGCGTTATTTGTGGCCGGGGCCCTGCCCGATGTGGCCCGGGCGGTAGACGCCGACCACGTTGGATTCATCGCGCGGGCGTTACTGCGGGTCGGCACGTGCTTGATACTTGAATTGCCGTGGTGTCTGGCGGCTGAGTGCTGGGCAGAAGCTTGGGAAGATCGGGCTCGCCGTGATCAGCAACCGGACCGCGCCACGCTCGCAGCGCTCGTGATCGCCATATTGGCTGCCGTGGGGTTGCCTGCCGCGTATGCGGTCGATCTTTACCGTCGTCAAACGGCTGTGGCCGCCGACTTGATCGAGCGCCAACAACTGGTCGCAGCGCAGAGAGTGATAACGCGGCTGTGCGCGATCGGCAGCGTACGCCCGATCGCCGGCATCGCTCCTGCTGCGATCGAGCGCAAGTTGGCTGAATCTATCGTGACGCTCGATCAAAGGTTGGAGAAGTCGCAAATCGCAGAGATGAAGCCGGCAGGTCAGATCGAGCAGGCGCGATTGCTGGCGATGCTCGACCGTGGGGCCGAGGCGTCTCAACTGCTAAATCCGCTGGCTGCCGCCCATGCCGAGGCAGCGTTACTGCTGGCGGCCGTTCTGCAACAGCAGCGGCAATGGACTGAGAGCAGTCAGTGGTATCGAACCGGGGCAGAGCTTTTACAAGCTGAACCGGACTCTGCCGCAAATACGGCGGGGCGTGTGCGCGCGCTCAACGGCCTTGCGTTCAACGCCCGCGAAAGGACGCAATATGCCGAGGCCGAGGCGGCCTATCGGCAAGGGCTCGCCACGATTCCCGCTGCCGCAGGGCATTTTCATTTCCAATTGGGCCGGCACTATCAACAGGCGGGGCGCCCGCTGAGCGCGGCAGAACATTTGAAAGCCGCCGCCGAACTTGCGCCGGAAACGTATGCCCAACAGGCCCAACAGTTGCTTCGGCAACTGGCGGCCGAATCGCCTGGATGCGTATTGGGGACCGGGCTGGCCGCGCCTGCCGGCGCGCCGAAGCGATAAGCGGACGCGCGATCAGCAACTATCGCACAGTAACTAGCGGGTGCCGTGTCCATGCCCAGTGTGGACATGCCTTGTGGACATGTCTCACCGATGGTAACTCACATGCCCACGCGATCGTGGGCATGGCACCCGATCATCTTACGCATGGCGTGCATCGACGCGCTAGGGGGATGAAGCCTACGGCGACGAAACAATATCGCCGTAGCCGCGCGTGGCGAGTGCTTGCCAGATGGCGAGATCGATGTTGTCGGTATAGAAGCGCACCGAGCCGTCGGTCATGGTGGCGTTAACGCCGCCGGGGTGCATGCTACGCGCCGAAGCCCAAACCGCGCCGCTGGCCTGGTTCTGTGTGCAATGACGCGGATCGCCGGCGGCGATCGCGGTGCTGCAGGCGGGAATGACGTCGTTCGTTTTGGAGTTTGGTCCGTACTTGGCCGTGAAGGACGACCCGCCCATGCCGGCCCACGACCAGGTGCCACGTCCGTCGGCCTCGTCATCAAAGCCGACGACCTCGCTGACAAGCACGGTGTTACTAGTGCCGTCGGTAAACTCGGCCAGCCGTGTTCCTTGGCCCCAGCCAGCCTTCCAACGACCAAGGATCGACGGGTCGTTGGATCTTTGCTTCACTCCGGCGGTGCCGGCGGGCATCACTACGCCAAATGCGCCCGCGGTGGTGGGAGACGTAAACGACATGAACGTGTCCGAGCCGAAATTGGCGGCATAGTTCCCCTTGTCCAGGTCTTCGAGATTCCAGGCACTCATCTCAGTCTCGATAACTTCTGAGCTAGGGCACAACATGAAGGGAAAAGTCAGGTCGCCAAAGTCGCGATAGGGCTGGCCGGTCTTGTCGCGGTCGCAGTCGTCCGGAGCGTTGTACTCATTGTCGAGGCATCCCAGTAGCTTGTCGTTCATCGCCGCCTGCTCGATCTGCGGCATGATGTTCGACAGCCAGTTCGGGCCCATGCAATAGACGCCCGTTTGCGTGCCGCCGGTTTTCCACAGGCCCATGAAACCCTGCGGGTCGAAGGCCTTGTTGGGCGAGCAATGGGGCATGCCCGGCGGAAACGATTGCATCATGTCGTGATGGTTCAGCAGCGCCAGCGACATTTGCTTGAGATTGTTCACGCATTGCGCGCGGCGCGCGGCCTCGCGCGCCATCTGCACCGCCGGCAGTAAAAGCCCGATGAGAATGCCAATGATCGCGATGACCACAAGCAGCTCCACCAGCGTGAAGCCGCGCGGCGCAGCCGATATGCTCGGACACTGCTGCGGTCCGTTCTCCTCACGCCTCGCCATTCGACGGCGCATCCCGAATCCTCCCATGTCGTGATTCCCTCTCGCTCAGCCCCGCCTCAAATTTTGCGCGAGCGACGCATTGCGAAACGCCGTCCGCCCCGCAAAAAAGAACTTTACTATTGTCGCCACGGTGTCGATCGCCACGGTGTCGATCGCCGCAGTGTCGAGCGCCGCAGTGTCGATCGCGGTAGTGTCAAACGCAACGGAGTCGATCGCGGCGCAGCGACTTTCGGCTGCGCGACTTAACGTGGCACGATAGCGATCGATTGTGAGGCGATGATTAGCAACCCAATAGAATTGCGAATCCTCGCCTGATGCACCGGCGGAAAACGTCGGCAACGCCCTAGCAACCGCTACGCCGGCGGAGCGAACGCCCCGCCAGGCACACGACCGCGCCGATTGCGCAAAGTATGTAAGAGGGTGGCTCCGGAACGTTAGCGCCGCTACCGGATCCGCTGCCGGGCGCTCCGCCACTTTGCAGCCAATGACTGGCAATGACGTTGACATCCAAGCCATTCACGACTCCGTCGCCATTGGCGTCGCCAGCTTGCAATCCCACGCCGGTGTGCAGCCAATTGGCGGCAATCGCGTTCACATCCAGGCCGTTGACGACGCCGTCCAGATTCACGTCGCCCGGCTTGATGTTGTTGAACCAACTGCGCAGCGGGCTGAGGTCTTCCGAAACTAATGCATTGTTGACCGTCCACTGGCTAAGGCCGCCGAAGTTGCTGGTCGAACCGTCGAAGTAATCGCTACCCGTAACGTGTTGCCAGTCGGACAGCGTGGGATTGGTGCCCACGGGGAAGGCCTGCAGCTTGCCCAACTCGTCGGAGCCAATGCCGCCGCCACCCCAACCGGGCGGAATTGTAGTAGTTAAGGCCTCGCCAATGGGCCCCTGCACGACGTTGCCGTGGCTATCCTTGATGGTGAATTGCCAATTGTCATTGTTGGCGACAAACAGTCCACCTGCTTCGGTCCCGATGGCTGACGTGACACCATCTTTGGTTACCGAGCCGGCGAAGTTGAAGTATTGAAACGCACCGTTGCTCTGCTGGCCGGCGTAGACGTTGATATTCCAGTTGGGTCCGGGCGCCATGTTCGCTCCGGCCGGCGCGTTGGGATTCCAGGCGGTATTGGAGGAAAAGTTGACCAATGTTTCGAGTGTCGGATTGCCCGAGTACTGAGTGCCGTGCAAAACGCCGAGACCGTCGATGTCGCCGTCGCGCTGCATGCCTCCGCCACCGGTCGGATCTCCGTCGACGTTGGGGGGATTCGGGGGCGTGTTGTTGAGGTACCACACCGATTGGTCCTCGGTGATGTTGACGGCTGTTCCCATCGGCACGGCGGCCCACACCGGATCATTGCTGAAGGTGATAGAGCCGCTGCCGGAGCTGGTACCGTCCCCTTTATCGTAGGACCAGTCGATCTGGTAACCCTGCAAATCGAGGGTGTTCTTGCCGGGGTCGGCCTTGGTGGTGAGGAATTGAAGCCAATTCTGCCCATTCCCTTCGACGCGTCCCAACTCTCCGTCGGATTTGCCGTTCTTCAGGTAGATTCCGCCGCTGACAGCGTTGTATTGGTTCATGATCAGCGCGTTGGAGTCGTCGGCCCGCGCGATGCTTCCGAGAGCACCGCTCACGACCATCGTTGCCGTACACGCAAGAAGTGCAAAAGCCTGCTGTCGCATTTTCCGGTTTTCCTTCCCTTTAGAAAATCGCCTGATGATGTTTGCTTGGTGGGTCGCCCAACCCGCCGAGGATTGCCGTGCCTGGCAGGGGGCGCGAAAGCACAGCTCGAGAGTGAGCTGGCTTTTGGAGCCGGTACGGTACAGGCGAGTTGCTAGGACAAGATTAGCGACGTGTTAGAACTCGATGAGGATCTGCGGCGTGGTCCGGCGCGCCGTCCCATCGTCACTGGGCGGCGCGGCGCTCGATGGCTCGCTGTGATTTCTTGCCATTCTCATCATTCGCTAATCGTCTCCTAATCTAGGACCGCTACGCTCCTGCCAGCACGCGGCGACCGCGAAGCGACCGTTCGACTCGCCCAGCGAGACGTTTTTCTGCGCAACAAATCGTTGCCAGAAATGTTGCCAGCGATCGCGGCAAACAATCATCGCGGTGCAACGCGTCCGTTTTGTTGATCTGTAAGTTCTGGTTTCAATAACTCCAGAGGAGCAAGCTCATGAAGGTACAACTTGGTAGAGTTTTCTTGATCGCCATCGGCGGTCTTCTGGCGATATCGGCCCATGGGCGCGTGCAAGCCGCCTCGATGGCCATCACGGAATGGGCGTACGCCGCCAACGCGCCCGGCGGTGAGTACGTCGAGTTCACGAACGTCTCGAACGCGCCGATCGACATGACCAACTGGTCGGAGGATGACAACGACCGTAACGCCGGCAAGCACGATTTCGGCACAACGTTCGGCATCGTGCAGCCGGGCCAGAGCGTCCTCATGACGGAGGTCGCGCCTGCGACATTTCGTTCGGTGTGGAACTTGCCCTCGACGGTCGCCGTTTGGGGACCTTATACCGACGACAACCTCGGCCGCAGCGACGAGATCAATCTGTATGACGCCAGCAACAATCTGGTCGATCGGCTGACGTTCAACGATCAGACGGGGCAGGGTCCGCGGGCGAACAACGTCGGTGCCAATATTCCGCTGGCGGACCTGGGGATGAACAAGGCGTCGAGCGCCGTATTGTCTGTCGTGGGGGACGCCTACGGATCTTACAAGAGCACGGCCGGCGATATCGGCAACCCGGGCATCTACACGCCGTTCCAGGTACCTGAGCCGGCCACGATCACGCTGATCGCGACGGCTGCTTTGATGCTGGTGACGCGTCGTCTTGTCGGCGGCCGCAAGGTGGCCAGCCGTCAAGCGTCGTAGCCTGCCGGGCATCTCGTATTAGGCTCGCTTGATACGACCCCTTTCGGCAATCGTGCCGGAAGGGTTTGTTTCGCGCGCCGCGCACGGCAGGACATTCGCAACATGAGGAAACGCAAGAACGGGCGCCATGGCTCGGAAATCGACTCGGAAAGCCGTGCGGCGAGCCTTGTATCATCCAGCGGCCCCACCTGAGTTCGACGCTTTCTCCACCAGCCGCGGTCGGACCCAGTCAGGGTAGCTCTTTTTTTTTGATTAGTGGGCACGGCGCCATAGCAACAGCGCAAGTCCGCCGAACGCCGCCATGATGGAAGTCGATGGCTCAGGCACCGCAGAGATTCCCCCTGCGCCACCACCAAGGCCACCGCCGCCGATGCCACCTCTTCCAACGCCTATGTCGTGCTGCTGCCAATGCAAGGCGACCGCATTGATATCCAAGCCGTTCACCATGCCATCGCCGTTTGTATCGCCCATCAGGAAGTAACCGGTATGATTCCACTGGGCGGCTACGGCGTTGATATCCAGGCCGTTGACCATGCCATCGCCGTTGGCATCCCCGGGCAGCGGCACAACGGCAACGTCGTTCAATGACGTGAACGTCGGGCCTGCGCCATGCGTCGCGTCGGAAAGAATCGTGCGATTGCCGGTGGTCGGATCGACGGCGAGTAGTCCCAGGGACGAGTTAAGGGTCGACGCCAAAATCGTTCCCCCGGGCTCAACCGCCAAGAGCAACGTCCCCCCAGGATCGATCGGACCTGTACCCACGGTACTCGTTGAAACCATGGTGCGATTGCCTGTCGTAGGGTCGATACGATATATGCCGAACGTGGAAAAATCCGTAGTGTTGCCTCCAGAAACCAGCAATTGACCTCCGTAGGTCGCGACATCGGCAGCGGTGTTAAATGCCGGTCCGCTGCCAGCACTCTTACCCGAAATTATCGTGCGATTCCCCGTTGCCAAATCCACGCTAAGCAAGCCCTCGAACTCGTCAGCCACGAACGCGGTGCTTCCCGAAACCTGAAGTCCCCCCGGGAGCAACCTCCCCGATATCACTGCACGGTTGCCCGTGCTAGGGTCGATCGTCATAAGGCTACTTCCGGCGCCTACGCTCGAATCGGTCATAAGGATTTGATTGCCGACTTGCCTGGCAATTACGGGACCGTTGAACATGGTCCCAGAGCCGATGGCAGCATAGGGCGGAATGGTATCCGTCATGCTATCCTGCGACAGCACGGTGCGGTTCCCGGTGCTCGGGTCGACGAGATAGACGCGCGCCGGCGTTGGTGGTGGTGGCGGCGGAGTAAGGCCGTCGACTGACACAGGCATAGGACCACTAGGAAAACCCATATCCGTTACCAGCAAGTCGCCATTGGCGGTGACGGAAACTCCCAAGGGTTGGCTAAAGGGCATCCCTGTGCCGTGCGCATTGTCCGAGAGAATCGACCGATTGCCGGTCGCGGGGTCGATCAGTACAAGCCCCGTATCGCCCGTGCTAATATTCGCGGTGACTACAATGTCTCCGGCCGGTAGCGCCGCACGCGCCGGTGCAGCAAGTGCAATCAGCAACGCAAGGAAGTAGACGCCTGGTCGTCGAAGAATTTGACGCGCGAGTGCGTTGAGCATGTTCCACCCCTTACCTTTTTTGCTCGGTGGAAATCAAGACTTGGTTGAGTGGCACGCCGCGCATACGAAAACGCTTCCACGGTCAACAGATCGACGCCTAGATGGGCGAGGCGCCGGATTCCTTTCCACTCTGGCATGATACCCGGTAGGGTTTTTCAAACAAGAAAAATATTATTTTCCGACTGCCGTCGGCCGGGCCGCGCAATTGCTGGTGAATTCGGAACTGCCAACTTTCGCGCTATTTACGGCCTAACTGCCGTGCCGCGCCATGCGTAGCACCCGGCCGATAAGTCTTGGACGGAATGGTTAGCTTGCCAATCAATGGTCCTTCATCGTCCGTGCGTGACGAACGCAATGGCCCATGGGAGCGCAGGTGTAATTCATCGGGTAGCCGATGCGCTGACGTAGCCACTGACGCTCTGCGGATGAGCGATCGGCAAGGCGTGCGAATTCCAATGAGGGGACAAGAAAGGAACGGGCCGTGTATCGCCGCTCGTTGACGGAGTGCAGCGCCCTTTCCTACTTGCGATTTTGGGTCGCCTTATTTTTCTTTGTGATGTTTCGTGACGTGAAAGCATTGTCAGCAACAGGTGTTCCGTCGATGCGCGCGAATCTTGCCGTCGGTCGCCGGTTGAAGAGCGAGGACGCTCGCCGTTAGAATGGCCGCCACGGGTGCAATACGAGTGCGGCCTATGGGCCGGCAAACACGTGAATCAAACACCCCTCTAACAGAAGCCTAACATTCCCATGCTACCCATGATGCCCGAGACAACTTTCCGTCGAACCCCGGGCTTAACCATGGCACGAGAGCGTGTGCTTGTTGTGGATGACGAGCAGGATCTGCTCGAGCTAGTAAGCTACAACCTCAACAAGGAAGGGTATAAGGTTGTATGCGTGTCGTCGGGAGAAGAAGCCCTGACAGCTGCGCGGCGCGATCTGCCCGATTTGATCGTGCTCGATCTCTTGCTGCCGACGGTCGATGGATTGGAAGTATGTCGGCGCTTGAAGATGGACACGCGCACTCAGCACATCCCCGTGCTGATGCTCACCGCCAAGAGCGAGGAAGCAGACGTGGTCACCGGCCTGGAACTGGGCGCCGAGGACTATGTAACCAAACCGTTCAGCCCGCGCGTACTCGTGGCGCGCGTCAAAGCGGTGCTGCGACGTCGCTCGAAGGAAGGGGCCGATGACGACAATGCTGTCAGCGTCCACGACCTGGTCATTCATCCTGGCTGGCACGAGGTTCTATTGGCCGGTCAGCCGATCGATCTGACGTTCACGGAATTTCGTCTGTTGCATTTCCTGGCGAGGAAGCCGGGCTGGGCCTTCACGCGTGGACAAATCGTGGATGCCGTGAAGGGGGAGGATTACCCCGTGACAGAGCGATCGGTCGACGTGCAGGTCGCCGGGCTGCGCAAGAAGATGGGTTCCCGCGGCGACTATATCGAAACGGTCCGCGGGATCGGGTATCGCTTCAAAGGGTAGCGGATGGCCAGGAAGCGGCTGCTGTGGCAGCTTTATCCGTCGTATCTGCTTGTAGCGGTGACCGCGATCGTCTCGGTCGGCTGGTTTGCCGCGTACCTGTTGGAGAAATCGCATCTCGCCGCGCTCGACGAACGGTTGCATCTGACCGCGCAGCTTGTGCTGCAGGAAATTGGCGAATCGTTATCCCCCGACGATGCCGAGCCCTTGGGGGCCGTCTGTGCGCGCATTGCCGCCGACACGGGGACCAACGTCAGTGTCAAGCTGGCGTCGGGCCGAGTGCTGGCCGAGTCAGGCAATCGCGAGGAGGCGACAACCGCAGGGGCGCCACCGCAACAATCGGCCGCTATGACCAGCGGAGCCGATGGTCGCGAGATGTTCGTCGCATTGCCGATCGTGCGCGGCGGGAATGAGCTGGGAGTGGTCCGCAGTTCGATCCCCCTGAGCGCGATCAGGCACACCGTGCGCAAATCGCAATTCGGACTGGCCGGGGCGGGCTTGCTGATCGCGGGTTGCGCGGCAGTGCTGTGCCTCGTCGTATCGCGTCAAGTAAGCCGTCCGTTCGAAGAGATCCGTGACGTGGCCGAGCGTTTCGCACGG
>DASXEJ010000171.1 GCA_036490175.1 Pirellulales bacterium
TCGACGAACCAGCGTAGTTAGCGCGTCGGCCAGAACAAGAAAGCCCTTTTGCGGCATGTAACGCCCAAGAAAACCTAGCAAAGGAACGTGCTTATCGAGTGTGAGGCGGTCGCGCAAATCACTTAATGCAGTTTTCTGCGACGAGGAATACTGCTGCAAGTCGATCCCATTGTGAATTACTTTTACCTGGCAGCGTCCCTTTTTCAGTTCCGGCAAGTGCTGGAGATGATCGCATCGGGTGTCTTCGCTGACAGCAATAAGAATGTCTAACTGCTGTAGGATTCGCGCCAGCGCGGCGAGTTTCAGACGGCCTGCGATACCATGGAGATCGACGCGACAAAAGACGTCCTGAGACGTCATAACGTGCGGCAGGCCGACCCCAAGGTTAGCAAAGACGGTCGGCACGGCCGCCTGCACGCCGTGCGAATGGATCAAAGAGAACTGCCTTCGCTTTAACAGTTTGCGCACGGTCGACCAAAACCTGGGCTTCTCGTGATTTCGATCGCGGTGTGGCACTCGGACGACTTCGGTCCCCTCCCATGCCCGAACTTCAGAGCAGAATGTATCGTGGTACTCATACTCGGGCACGACGAACGTGAAATGAAACCCGGCCTGCAACAGAATCGGATAAGTGTATAGAATGTGCGTACGCACACCACCGACTGGATGTCGGACAACAGCTAAGATGCGATGCTGTGAAGGTCGACCTATTCCCATGCCAGTGTGACGTCCTCTGTATTGTTTAGAAAATCGCCCTCCTGGCACATTTGCCAGTATTCGACCTGATTTCTCATGAGTCGCAGACCAACGACTTGGAAAGCACCGAACCAGAGCCAGACGTGCCAGAACAGGAAGTTGAACCCCCATGCCATGACAGCTAGCAACAAAAACGATGCAGATGCTGCGATCACCGTGCGCCACGCAAACTCGTCGACGCAGCCTGTTCCTCGCAACATCCGCGCTTCGAGGGTGTTTTGTAAGACGCCAAAGAGCATTAAGCCAAAAGTCACAGCGCCTGCGACACCCAGTTCAGCGAGCAATTGTCCATAAAGATTGTGCGGCAAATGGCCGGTGCCGCTCGCTTGGCTGAAGCTCGAAGGACCGAAGCCCAGCAGTGGTTTTTGCAAAAATACGGGGATCGCCGCTTCAAATCCGGCGACCCGCAGGCGGGAGCCCGAATTATTGGTCGCGGAATTCCCATAACTCGAGTCGTACAGAGAAAGGTATCTGCTCTTTCGATCTTCTGGCAGGAGCATCCAAACGGCGGCTAATATCACTGTGTAAGCTGCCAGCAGGCGCAGTCGCTTAGGCGACGCGACACTAGCAAGCAGGCCAGCCAGCAATATGCCGACCATTCCCATTCTCGAACCAGTCAGCATTACACAATAACCCGCCATGCCAAAGTGCCCAAGGAGCAGGACGCGCTGCCAACGTTTGCGCCATCCGCTCCATAGCACCCAGGCAAATGGCTGGCTGCATACTATGAGCCCGGCCAAGTCATTGGGATCGCGGAATGTTTGACCGATGCCTTGCATACGCACAATACCTTGGGCGTACCAGGCGTTTCCATTGAAGTTTTCTCGCAAGGTGTGCGCCATGACAAGAGTTACGACGGCGAAATGTCCGACGATGATATTGCGCAAGTCCTGATCGGTCCGGACAGATGTAACGAGCAGGACATAAAATGTGGCGTACTTCAGGTAGTTCTCGACGGTTGCCTCGCCTTCGGCTTGATATGGGCTTAATATCCAGCTCACAACCAGCACGACAATGAAAAAGGCAAAATAGCGGTGCAGGCGGTTCCCGACCGGAATCGCCGGCTGGGTGGCCAGCCAAAAGACGATCGTGGCAATCATGTATACGCGCTCAAGGCGAATCGCCGCGAGCGCCGGAGATAGCTCGAATGGCCGATGAATGAACAGCCACATGTATCCGACGAGTAACCAAATCATGTGTTTTCAGTCGTACCGCACATTGATCTAGGAGTACCACATTCCATGTCGATATCTCGTGGTACCGCCTCGTCCCGGCGGAGGCTGCTAAGAGGTTTGCCCTTTGTGGTCAGGTATAACTGCTCATAAAACTCCTCATAGCGACGCGCCTGTCGGTCGACACCAAACTCCGCAAACGCGCGGTGCCTGGCGTTGGTTCCCAGCTGGCGCGAAAGCCCAGGATCTCGCAGCAGCCGATCGATGGCCACAGCCAACTGGCTGGCGTCGCCTGCAGGCATCAGCAGGCCGTGTTGGTCGTGGGTAATTAACTCTCCGCAACCGCCCACATCAGTGGCAACTATCGGCAAACCGGCGGCCATGTATTCCATGATCGAATTTGGTGAGCCTTCGGACTTCGAGCAGAGGACCGCCACATCCAGCGTCCGCAGGAATGCCGGGATGTCGGCCACGGTACCGAGCAGGTCGAAGCAATTTTGCAATCCGTATTCCCCGATCAGCAACTCCAAATCGGACCGGCAAGTCCCTTCGCCTGCGATTTGGTAGCGAACGTTGGGGTGAGACGGTTTCAGCAGGGCCGCAGCCCGGACGAGTAAGTCGAGGTTCTTGACCGGTCGCAAATTCGCAACAACGCCGACGCGAGTTTCGTGGCTGGTCGGATCACCGTAGCGCCGGCACTCAGATTCGGGAAATCGCGATAAATCTACTCCGTTGGAAATGATTTCAATAGTTTCGGGCAGGGCCCATTCGTGCTCGACGGCAACTCGCTTGCTGGCTTCGCAATTGGCGACCGTGGCGTCCAGCACCGTACTGAGGATTCTTCCTAGCCAACGGTCCTTCGGCTTCATCCACCAGTTGAGGTCGACGCGAAATCGAACGACGCGGGGGACACCGGTGAGTCTCGCTATGGGCGTTCCGAAATAAAGGGAGTCGGGAAACAGCGGGTGCAGCACATCGATGCGTTCGCGCCGCAGAAAGCGGCCGAACTCGATCGCCTTTCTCAAAGTAGATGGATGCCGAAGCGAACGCACGCCCAACCGCAGGATCGGCCGTCCGTCCACTTCCGCAAACTGTCGACTGTGCTCGTCCTCGCCACGCAGCAGGCACAAGTACGGTTCGATTCTGCGGCGATCCAGATGCTGCAAAAGCAACATGATCTGGCACTCGATTCCGGCCACGCCCAAACAATCGAGCATGAAGCACACGCGAAGCGGTCGGTCAGCGGTGGTGCGCGAGCGATGCATCTTGCGCGGCCTAGTGGCCGACAGGTTCGTGTATCTCAATGCTTGCGGGCGCGCGACGATTGTCCGGCAGGCGTGATTTCTTCACCGCGCATGGATTACCTGCGGCGACCACACTCGCAGGAATCGGTTTGACGACGACGCTTCCGGCGCCGACAACCGTGTCGTCTCCCACGTCCGCCATGACGACCGTACTGTTACCAAGCCAACAGTTTCGCCCAATGGTGACGGCGTCGTACTGCTCACGTTGGCTAGCAATTGGCTTGCTGAGATCGTCAAAGCTGTGCGTATGACGACCGGCGATAATATCTACATTGCTCCCTAGCAGGGTCTGATCGCCGATAATGCACATCCCCAGAGTGCAGCGGCCACCGATGTAGACGCCGCGACCTATCCTGGTGTGGCGGTGCGCAAACCATGTCCCAAACTCGATGGTGCAATCCCACCCAAACTCATCAAGCGTCATCAAATAAAAGCCGCGCCGCAAAACGATCCCTGGAAATCCGGGGAACAAGCTCAGGAACTCCGAGCACCCCAGAAAAAGGCTGTCTTTGGAATCAAATTGGGCAAACGCGCGGACGGGAATCCATAACAGCGCAGTCAAAACTGCCGCCGTCAAGGTACTCGCATCGCGCACGATATATCTTAAGTTTCTGACCGTGGATCGTTGCATGACGGTTTTGGGACTAGGACTCCGAGTGCGTCGCCGCGTGACTACTCGCCTCGGCCCGTTCGTGCGTGGCGCGTGAAAGCAGCAAGGAATCGATGACCTGTGAGTAATCATTCGCTTGCGACGCAAATGAGAATGCTTCTCTCACCAGCTGCATCCCGGCGGTTCCCATGCGGTGTCGCGTGGCACTATCGCGCAGCAGGTCGGTAATGCGCCTCGCTAGGCTGTCCGGATCGGCGGGCGCAACGAGGTAGCCGTTGATGCCGTCCTGTACGACTTCGGGCGTTCCACCTACGGCCGTGGCGACAACAGGTATTCCTGCCGCAAATGCTTCCAAGACGACGTTGGGAAGGCCCTCGGTATACGACGGCAAGACGAGCATCTCCAGATGAGGATAGTAGTGGTCGAGATCGGCGCAAAAACCGGCGAGGCGGAAGCGTTGACTCAATCCGAGCGCATCAATCTGGCGTTGCAGAACTTGCCTCAAAGGACCGTCACCGAACAGAACAAAGGCTGCATCGGGGTGCTGGCGCACCACCCGGTGGGCCGCATCGATTAGATGCCTGAAGCCCTTTTCAGGGCTCAGTCGGCCGGCCGCTCCCACGATCAGCCGCGGCTGCTCGGGGAACATCTGTTCCATACGACCTCGATAAGCAGAGTCTACCTGGGCAAAGCGCTCGCTGCGCACTGCACAATGGATGACCTGAGTCTTCGCTTTTGGCACGCCCGCCTTGCGGACCCTTTGAGCCTGTTTTTCGGAAACGCAGACCACCCGGTCCATCCGGCGCAACAGGAATCGATCTAGCGCGTCAAATATCCGGACTCGATAACTCTCGCCGGTCCAACCGTGAGAAACGGAGATGATTGGAATGCGGAGTCGGCGAGCTACTAAGCGACCAAAGAAGTTGGGTTTGTAGCCATGGCAGCAGAGGACGTCAGGTTGGAGAGTCTGCGTGAAGGACAGCAGTTCACGGTACGTCGCCACCATTCGAGGAAAATCGTATTGAATGGCGTACACATCGAAACCGCGTTCGCGGCCGGTCCGGACGAAATCTCTACAACGTCCTTCCTCTTGAAACGTAGCGAAAAGGGATTGGTATGCATCCTGCATTTCACGGCCAAGCTCCAGCATTTGACGTTCGACGCCCCCAAAGCATGGCGAGGCGGTCAGGTGCAGAACCTTGGTCCTGCGTGTTGACGGCGAAGCAAGGGCTTGAGAGCTGTTTTCCAACGTCGGCGAAATTGTACGCAGTTTGCTAACGGAGGTTTTCATCGAGGGGTTCGGGTCCAGGGAGTCGTCGCTGACATGCCCGACTGGAGGGCAATGAACATCAGCCGGAGCAGTATAAAAGGGGTCCATAGTAGATAGCGTGCGCGACGCATACTGAGGCCGACAACGGCCACTCCGACGGAGAAATAGACGAAATAGGCCGCAAGAACGCCTACACCAATGGCGGCGAAGGATTCATGAACGGCGTCGGGGTACACAGCTTGGAGAAGCGCGCCAATGCCCACCGTCAAGGCCACGTGCACGAGGACCAATGGCCTGGAGACAATTAGCAGTGTGAAGCCTGCGTCCGCTAGGTGCATCCGTCGTGTCAGAATACCCCTGACGAGTAATGCTGCGGCGGACTCTCGGCCGAGTCGGAGGGCACCGCCTGCCCAACGCTTCCGCTGGACTGATAATTGCTCCCGCCGTTCCGCTGCGGCGACAACCACACTAGCGTTCGCTATAAATCGTACGTGAATGTCGTGGCGCGCAAGTATTAACGTATATTCGGCATCCTCAACCGCAGAGTGGACATTCCAAGGGTGATCCTGAAGAAGTGTTCTATGCAACACCATTCCCGTTCCTACGAGCATGACCGCCAGCCCCAAAGTTGACTTCGGCGCGTAGAAGTAATCGTATTCCAGAATGTTGCCGACCATTGCCATGTAACTGATCGGGCTGGCGTCCGGATTCGATGGAATATGATTGGCTTGAAGCGCCAAGTCGCCTTGTTCCAAGCAGTAGTCGAACACGCGGAGTGAGTGTCTCTCGATGACACAGTCCGCATCGAGTACGACCATCGCGTCATACGCAGAAGGGAGTATTTGGTGGAAAGCCCATTCAAGAGCAAAACCCTTTCCCTGACGCTCAGCATCCTTTCTTTCTAGACAACAAGCGCCGAGACTCGTGGCAATCCCTGTGGTGTCGTCGGTGCAGTTGTCAGCAACGACAAACACTCGGTACTTGTCGGCGGGATAGTCCAATTCAGAGCATGACCGTAGGGCATGCTCTATGATGTCTTGTTCGTTATGTGCCGGAATGACAATTGCGAAGGTATGAGTAGGGTTTCTGCTGGCTTCCGCATATGCGCGTCCCCCGGCGAGCCGCGCTAGCATCAAAAACAAGTGGTACGTTGCCACGACCACCGCTGGCAGCAGAAAGAAAGCAAGATATAGGTATTGAACGAGCGTCATGGCCTTTGAAAGTTTGCCCGCGGGTAGACCGGGACGGCGACGGTCGTCAGACTCACGTCGATATCAGCCCGCTTCGCCATCATTTCCAATCCCTGGCGAATTCCCACCCGGGGCTGCCAGTCCAGCGCCTTGGCCGCGGCGGTGCAATCGAACGTTCGCAAGCCGATCGCCGACTTGAGTCGGTAGGGAGTGAGGGGAGCGGTCCGTCCAATCAGACCGAATACCGTATTAGCACCGAACGCCGCGGTATAGAGCAACGAGAGCGGCGCGTGGATAACCGACTTTTGCTTGCCGGTCGTCCGCAGATAAAAGCGGGCTATATCGTCCTGCGATAATTGGTTCGGATCGACCAGGTGCAGTACGGTGCCGTCAAACCGATCGGAATTACCCGCTGCCAAGATCGCATCCACGAGATCATCAACCCACACCAGCGGCAGCGTGTGACGACCATTTCCCAATACGATCAGGCGTGTTCCCGTCTCGATCGCCACGGCCCCTGAGAGAAACGGCCGATCCGGACCGACGACCTCGCCCGGCCGCAGGATAATCGCGCGCAGCCCGCGTTGCTGCACTGCCTCGACGACGATTCGTTCCGCCTGAAGTTTTGTCTGCGAATACAGGCCGCGCTTCTCGGCAAATGGTTCCAGTGGCCAGTCCTCGGCGATGGGCGCACCGTTCGCCGCGGCCGCGTGGATCACACTCAAGGAACTCATGTACACGAACTTGTCGATGCGATGGTTCAAAGCGCTTTCTACGACATTCGTCGTTCCGGCGATGGTGGCGCATTGAAAATCCTCGGCCCAGCCCTCGACCGCCGCCCCCAGATGATATACCTCTGAAACCCCCGTCACGGCTCGATCGACATCTGTCGAGTTCCCCAAGTTCCCCAAGAACACTTCGACGCGGTCATCCTCCAATAGCTCTTTCGCCGGCGCATGACGCGTTAGCAATCGCACGCGCCCCTTTTCATCCAGCAGGCGCCGTAGTAGGTGGCGGCCAATAAAGCCTGTGCCACCGGTCAGCAGGACTCGGGCGGTGCCGCGCTGGGGGAAACGTGCCACGTGCTGCTTTTTGGCGCGATCGGCCTCCCCGGCGATGTGCTCGGTCCAGCGGACAGTTGGTGTCGCCTGTTCAATCGACACCGGCGCGGGCAGCCCCGCTTGCAACGTCGCATAAAACTCTGCCACCAGATTCTGCAGCCCGTGATAGCGACGAAGTTTTTTGCGCAGGATACGCCACACGTTGCCCGCCACCTGGGTCATCATCGCACGCCCCTCATTGGCCGTATTGAGGATGCGTTCGGCAGCTCCTGGCAGCCGTCCTTTGCGTCGCACCGTTACCGACATGCCCATCATGTCGGCACGTATGATCCCACGTGTCCCTTGGATTTGCAGAACATCCTGAGCGGGCGTCACTTCCCAGGAAAAATGAATTTGCCCGGAGCCCCGTTCGCATTGCACAGAGACGCGCCAGTCCTTGAACGTCGGACAACCGTCCCGAGAGGGTTGGCCGAGCCGTACTGTCGCGTCGCTGACGGGTCCCAAAAACGCCTCGAGCAAATACAGCGAATGCACGCCCAGATCGCGGAATGGAAACCCGCCCGCCTGATATTGGTAAGGGACGGGGCCGCCGGCATAAGGGGCATACAGCTGGCTGCGGAAGTGGTCCACTCCCACGACTTTTCCCACGGCGCCACTATGAACGATCTCCAGCGCCTTCATCACAAATGGATCGCGCAGTTGGGAATGTCCCACGCAAACTTGTCGGCCTGCATGCGTCGCAGCCGCGGCGATGAGTTCGCAGTCTTCAACGCTTGTTGCCAGTGGCTTTTCCACATACACGTGGCACCCGCGATGCAGTGCCTCGAGCGTGGCTTGCGCGTGGGTGTCCGGTGGGGTTAGAACGTGGATCACGTCCGGGTTTTCCGCCAGCAACTCGGCAAATGACGAAAACGCGTGGGGCAGGTTGAACCTTCGCGCCATCGCCGATGCCCGCGACAGGTCAAGATCGGCGACACCCACGATCTCTACATTGCGCAGGCGCCGCAAGGCATGGATGTGTGCCTCGCAAATGGCACCGGCGCCGACCAGGCCGGCCTTCAAAATGTGCTCTTGTCTCACGGTGAATCCGCTTGCCCAGTGCGCCGTGGGCGTAGTTGGCAAGGTACTTCGATCAAGATGCCGATGCCTGCACCGCTGTGCAATGTTGCGAACACTGCCGGCAACCACGCGCACAGCGACCAGCGGCGCGCTTTCAGAGCCAGCACGGCCGAGTAGCCTAGGGTCGTCAGCACGTAGAACGAGAGGACGACAACATAAAATAGGCCGGCACGGCGGGACCAGATTGCAGCGAGTGGTCCGGCCGCGACAAACATCAGGAACAATGCCGGGGCAAAACCCAATGGCGAGAATGTCTCGGGGTGCTTGCGCAATAGCCGCAGCCGACCACGACCGTAACGCTGCATCTGCCGAAACAGCCCGGCCAATGTAGTCCGCGGGTGATACGAAACGCGCAAGGCCGGCACGACGACACATCTCATGCCGGCCAGATCGACGCGGTGGTTCAGTTCGACGTCCTCACACGCGTCGAACGACTCGTCGAACAGGCCCACACGCTCAAAGACCGACCGGCGGTAGGCAACCGCCACACTGTGAGCCGGGACTTCCTGCTCAGTTGTGGCGAAGACATGCGAAGCCGGATGGTGCCCCAGCCGCGAGGCGCGGGCGATGCCGATGGCCCGCTGCAAAGTGCTCGGCTGCGAGACCTCGAGCGGCTGTGGCCGGCCCAGACAATCGGCCCTAGTACGCGCAAAGGCCGAGGCCAGCTCCTCAAGGTAGTCGGTCGAGTCGATCGCGCAATGACCGTCCACGATCAGGACCAGGTCGCCGCGCGCGGCGCGAACGCCGATGTTGCGTGCGGCGCTCGACCAATGCCGAGGGTTTGCCAACAACCGAACGTTACCATGTTTGCGAACAAACGCTTGCACGATCTCGCGCGTATTGTCCGTCGATTCTCCGTCGACCACGATGATTTCAAATCGATCGCGCGCGTAGCGCTGCCGTAGCAGGTCCTCCAGGGTGTTCGCAATCGAGCGTGCCTCGTTGCGAATGGGCATGACGACCGAAATGGACGGTCTTGTTTCCAAAGCATGCGCCGATTCCACCGGCTGTCCCCGACTCGTTTCTAAGGTGCTCATCGTGGTGGGGAAAGTAGGACTGCGCTGCCTGTTGAGCTTTGCGCAAAGCCCAATATCACTTGATCGTCGGTGACTGCGCATTGCGACGGCTTCAGGCGGTCGGTTTGGAAACGGTTACTGGCCTGCGGTCAGTGAACGGTCTCGAGAGTTTGTGCCGGAGTCAGGGCCAGGTCGGCCAAGGCGATCACGTCGCGCAGGCAACCGAATTGAAAAGTCATCAACAATCGCCGCAGCTTGCGCTCCGTGGAATGCAGATTCACATAGTGGCGTCGTCGCGCCAGCCAAGAGCCAACCTGCAGCCGCGGCTGGGCGGGATCGATTTCCCAAGGATGGGTATAAAACACGAAAGGTCGCCGCAGCCGATCATTGACGCTTCGCAGCGCGCGAATGGTGAATGGCAGGGGATAGAGCCTGAAGTATCCACCCCCCGAGATCGGCAGGTTCATCCGTCCCACACGCAGCACCGAGGCCGGCAACTCCCACAACGCGCCGGCCTTGGTTGTGATACGGTGCAGGGCCGGCTGTGCGTCAGGTATGCCGTAGCGATCGTGATAGATCGGATAGATGCTTGAGTCCGAAATAAATCCTTCGTCGGCCAATATCTCGAGCGCCCACAACGAGTCTTTGGTGACCGAGAAACTGGGCGCGCGATAGGCGGTGACCCGTTCCCCGATGATCTGTTCGAGTACGTTACGTGACCGTACGAGGTCCGCACGGAACTCGTCCGGCGTCAGCTGATATAACAGTCGGTGCCAGTAGCTGTGCGATCCGATCTCGTGTCCGGCGCGGTGGATGGCACGCACCAGATCCGGAAAACGCTCGGCCACCCATCCCAAGACGAAGAACGTTGCGTGGGTCCGCTGCTCGTCGAGAAGTTTTAGCAATCGGTAGGTGTTGGGCACCACGCGGCTCTCGTACCGATCCCAGTCTCGGCGATCGACCTGGCGTTCAAATCCAGATACCTGGAAATAGTCTTCGACGTCGATGGTAAGTGCGTTCAACATGGGAGGCAGTTGCCGCCAAACGGCCGTAGTTCGATGTCGCGCGGACGAGCTTTACCGCGGTTTCGCGTGTTGCAAGGAATGTTTGTGGAGATTGCCGTTTTGAGAGTGACTATTGCCATTGTGCAATACGGACACCGTGTCCACCGTGATGGCTCGCATCACTTCGGTCTCCCGGGCGCTTGGCACCAGCACATCGTCCGCGGTGGGCAAGTCGACAACGCGGCCCAGTCCGAGAAGTGCCGTCGTCATTCCCTTGAAACCCAAGATTCTCAGTGCCGTCCAACATAGAATGCGCAAGTCAAGGCCTGCGTTGGCGGTGTGGATGTAATCGATGTCCAGCACCAATTTGCGCCGCACGCTGTCAAGGTCCGTATCCGGCGGGAGATTGATTTGGGCCAGGCCCGTCACGCCGGGGCGTACGACCAGCCGGTCGAGATAGCCGTCGACTTCGCGGGCGAGTACCTGAGTGAATTCCGGGCGCTCGGGACGCGGACCGACGAGATCCATATCGCCACGTACGACGTTCAACAACTGCGGCAGCTCATCGAGGTGGATCGAGCGGATGAAGTGCCCTACGCGCGTCAGACGCGGATCGTTGTTCGTGGCCCAAGTCGGGCCGGTTCGTGCTTCGGCATCGTGCCGCATGGTCCGTATTTTGTACATCGTGAAGTTCTTCCCCCCGCGCCCGACGCGTGTCTGGCGGTAGATGCCCGGCCCGGGTGAGGTCAGTCGCACGACAACGACCAGCAGCAACAACACCGGGGCTGCGGGAAGCAGCAACAGGGCGGCCAGCACTCGATCGGGAATGTGCTTCCAACGGAAATAGCTTGCGGCTACGACCGGCGGTCGACTGTGCGCCGCGGCCGCGGCTGCTTCGGCGCGATGCACCGCTTGACATTCCGTGATGCTGGCCATGCTGCCGACTCCTAGATTAAATGATGAGAGTAGATGGCAGACTCGTGCAATCTACTTCGGCGGTATCTGGAACAACGTGGCATCAAGGGCGGGCAAGAAATCTTGCAAGAACTGTTGACAAAGATCAGTCCCTGCCTGCTCCATCCGTTCCGTGAGCGGACCGGCGACTTGGATCTTGTAGAGCATTGGCTCGCCCGCATGTTCGTAACGAGCATTGGCTGACGCTCGCCAGCGACCCTGGGGGCCGGTCCATCCGTAGACCACGCTGAAGCGATTCTGTTCCAAGTCGTTGGCGCGAAACACCACCCGCCACAGAGACTCTTCGGGGTCCTTTTCAGGGCGTGTTGCCACGAGTTTGGGTGGCGCGACGATGGTTTGGCCTCGGCTCGAGTAACAAATCTCGGGCGTATGTACGGCCGTTGGACCTGGAGGGCCCACCAGAAGTGCCACCCGGACGGATTCCCCTGTGAGGGAATTCGTGTACTCCCGCGAAAAATGGCCGGCGCACTGCAGCATGTCGACCACGTCGTTCTCGAACGGCTCGGAAGACTTCAGTTCCCAATCGCCGACGCGCTCTGGCACGCTGGCCAGGGTATTTCCGGCCGAAACCAGATCGGGCGGTTGTCCCCAACGATTGCTGTAACGGCCCTCGGCCCAACCGGCGGCGGCCGTGGCTACGCACGTGACCAAAATTGCAACGAGAAGATTTCTTGGCATAAGAGCGTTCAACGTAAAGGTCGGTGATGCTAGCCCTTAAGGTCTTGTTCGAGTTCGGAAAGCAGACGCTGGTTCTTGGGCGTCAAGACGGCCGCGTCGATCGAGAGCTTATGAGCTCGCTCGAGTGCTACACGAGATTCGGGCAATTTGCCGGCACGTCGCAGCGCTAAAGCCAAATGAAAGAAATGACGCGGATCGGACGACGATCGCGAGGTTGCGTCGCGCAATACCTTGACGGCACCGTCGACATCGCCAGCGGCCAAGAGCAACGTCCCCTTCGTGTCTAGCAGCTCGACTAATGGTCCGGCTTGTGCAATGGCGCGACCGATCAACTCGCAGGCTTCGGCGTTGGTGGCGGGCTGTTCCCCCAGCGCCGTGGCCAGATTGTTGAGGGCCATCAAGTGCCGCGGCTCTGCGGCGAGCACCTTTCGCAAAAGCGTGACCGCTTCCTCGTTTTGCTCTGCTACGAGTCGCCACGTTGCCAGCGTGAAAAGGAACTCTACATGCTCACCATGCTGCCGTAGCGCTTTTTGCAAGAGTGGTTCGACGCGCCGCGCCGTTTCCTTGTCGGCATGGCCCAGCACGAGCACCCTGGTGAGCAGCGTTGCTGCCTGCGGTGTCTCGTCGTGGGCGACCGCGCCCAGACACAGCTCGATCGCCTCTGGCAGTTTGTCATGGCCGGCCAGCCACGTGGCCAGGGACGCGTAATCGGCAGCGTTCTCCGTCATAGCCGATCGTATGGTCCGCTCTGCGGCGCGATCCATGTGCAGCTGATTGTAAAGATTGCCAACAGATAGCAGCAGTTTCGAGCGGTCGGTCGGGGATTTGGCTTGCTCCAATCGCTGCTGCAAATACTCCTCGGCCAGCGGCTGCACCTGGTCCGTATTCCCCCCCGCAAGTAGCGATCGTGCCTGCAGACTCAGAGTCGCGAACCCATCGGGATCGGCCGCGATCAGTTTTTTGAGCCAAGGTGCAGCCTCCGACGCCCGATTGTCCTTCAACAGCAAGTCGACGTATCGCGCCAGGTCCCGCGACTGAGGATTCCGCCGATTCACGAGTGCGAAGGCATTCTCCTGGGCTAGGCGGATACGTCCTTCCGTTTCATAGAGGTTGACCAGCACGGCACGATCATCGTCAGCCGCGTCGCCCCGCGCCAGCAGATCTTCCAGCAGCTTCTTACCATTCTCATGGTCGTTAGCCTGACCTCGTCGCAGCAGCAGGCGAGCTTGCCGACCTTGCGCGACGGGATCTACTTTCGTACCAGTTGCCAATGTGTCCAACAACTTGCCTGCTTCGGCCAACTGCGCCTCCTGCCCGCGTGATGTCAGAAACGATGCCAAGGCGAGCCTGGCCTCGCGTGATTGCGGCAAAAGCGTTCCCCAACGACGCAGGCACTTCTCGGCCAACACAGGATCGCGATCCGCAAAGAACGCCGCCGCCCGCGCCTGGACGAACGCGTCATCCGGTGCAATTTCCAATAACCGCCGGTGCGACTGCGCGGCGGCCTCTTCGTCTCCCATCAACAGTTGGTCGCGGGCGAAGACCGGCAGCAGTTCGAGCTCGCTATGCTGCGAGTACTTAGCCGCGTCCGCCAAAGTGGCGCGCGCCTCGTCCAGCTGATGCAGGGAGACATGATAGCCAAACAGGGCCTGCCAGGTGCGCAAGTCTGTGGGGCTGACGGAGGTTGCCTGTCGGAGGGTTTCGCCTGCCTCGCTATTTTCTTTAGCCGCCAGCAGGGCCTGACCAAGCGTGACGTAACTCATGCCGTCTTTCGGTCGCAGTTCGACCTCCTTGCGAGCAAGCTCCAACGCGACGGCAGGGTCACCTCCACGAATCCGCAACGAGATGGCGATATTCGTCAAACGCGGCGATCGGGCGACAGCGTCCCCGAGCTCTTGCAGGTAGGCTTCAACGTCGTCGGTCTGATTTGTCACATACAGCAGAACTACTAATTGCTCGCGGACAAAGGGCCGCCGTTCGCCCAACGTCAGAGCTTTGCGGTAAGCCTCGATGGCGCGTTCCGGCTGCGAACGACGCTCTGCCAGTTGTCCTTGCAACACAGATCCAATCGACCACATGGGGCGCAGCTTGATGATTTCAGCCGTCAATTGCTCGGCCTCGGTCAGGCGCGAGTCGGAAGGCCCCTTGGCCTCACTGAGAAGACGCTGCGCTCGGTAGAAGCGCCAACCGGTTCCTTCAGCACCCTCTTGTTTCCGAAGTTCGTCTTCCCAATGCGCCAGGTCGTCCAGGTTTTTTGTTTCCAGCGCCAAATCAGCCAATAACTCCAGCAGGATCTCGTTGCGGTCCGCACCGCCTACTAGCTTCGCGAGAACGTCACGCGCTTCGTCCAACTTGCCGGCCCGCATTGCCACGCCGGCCCGGCGGTACTGGATTTCTTCTTGTCTATCCGCAGGCGCTTTTGGCAGAAAATCCAACAGCGCCTGGCTGGCGTCGTCAAATTGTTCGCGTGCCACAAGCAGAGTCGTACGCAGTAGGACTACGTCCGCCACGTTCTCATTGCCCGCGGCGAAGGCCTCCAGGATTCGGTCGGCCTTCTGCGGTTGTTTCTCCTTCTCATAGGCCAGGATCAGCCCTTCGGTCATTCGAGTCGAGCGTGGGTCGGCGGCCTGTGCCTCTTCCATGAGTTTCAGAGTGCCGCGCGTTCCGCGCTGCAGATCGTGCAACTGGGATCGCAAGCCGGCTAGCAGCTTGGAATCGGGAAAGCGCTTTTGCCCCGCCGAGAGGCTCTCGTCGATGGATTGCCAGTTGCGTTGCTTCTCGGCCGTGGTCACTTGTTGGCGAAGTTGGGCTTCGACCAGGGCTCCCCAGACTTCTTCCGTGGCCTCGGGGTGCGTCGTCGCCTGTCGAAATTCTCGCACTGCCTCATCCAGACGCCCGGCTGATTGCCAGGATTTAGCGGCCGCATATTGAGGGGCGATGGCCTGCGGCAGCAGTGTCGCGGCGTCCTTGAAGGCGCTGGCCGCCTGATCCCAATGCTTCAATGCCGTATAGCAGCGTCCCAGTTGCATATAAGCCTGGGCACGACTGACAACTTCTTGTCTCGTGGATACGGATGGATGCTCTACTACGGAACGCTTGAGCAGCACCGCGGCTTGCGAATACTCTTGCTGTTCTAGGTGCCACTGGCCGCGCAACGCGTCCAAAGTGCTGCGTAGCGGGCTCGAGCTGCCACGCGGCAGTCGGGTTTCCTGATTTTCTAACTCTTTCGCGAGTGCATTTAACAAGTCATCGGCATCGTTCAACTTGCCGGCGGCCAAATAGGTGGATACCAGCGTCAATTGCAATGTAGGCCGGTCGGGCTTGCCGACCGCCGCAAGGCCACGTGTGAGTACGCCGATGACCGTGTCGAAGTTCTTCTTGTCGGAGTCGAGCTGCGCCAATCCTAAGTAGCCGCGCACATCGTCGGGTTGCGCCGCGATCGCTCGTTCGTAGTATTCGCGGGCGGCCTCGGTCTCGTCCAAGCCTTTGGCGCGTTCGGCCGCCAGCAGTTGCACGGTGGCATGCGAACGATCTTGATCGACCTGCAATGCCCGATCGAGATCCTCGTCTTTGCCGCTGCCGTCATTGCGGATGTTATACAGATAGCGGCCAATCCAGGCGGTGGGGAGCGTGCTGCAAGCGCTCACCATTTCGTCGACGACCTGATCGGCCAGAGATCGTCGTACTTCGACGGATTCACCGACCAGATCACGTCGATACATCTCGGCCAGCTGCAGAGCAAGATCAACCTGTTCTTGAGTTCCTGTGCAGGCGGACATTGCGGCCTGAAAGCTCTTAATCAGTTCTTTTTCGTCAGAAAAGTCACCACGCGCCCGGGCATCGCCGAAAGCAGCGACCGCTTTCAGCCTGAGGGCCTCGGCGTTGTTAGGCTCCTGCTCGAGGGCAGCCTTGGTTTCGTAAAGTGCGTCGCTATAACGGCCCAATTGCAAGAGGCGATGAGCGTGACGAAGTCGTAAGGCAGTGATATCCGGAGCCAATCCGACGGCCACAGAAAATAATCGCTCAGACGTTGGGATCTTACTCGGTGTTTCGTCTGCGACCTTGTCGAAGAGTTGGGCTAAACGGACACGCGCTTCGACATCGGCCGGGTAAACTCTCAGATACCGCTCCACCAGTTGGGCTGCGTCTCCCCATTTTTCCTCGCCTTCCAGCGTATTGGCCCGACTCAGAAATATAGCGCTGTGCCGGTTCAGCTGATAGGAGTGCCAGAAGTGCGCCAGCGGGGCGATTAGCCCGATCGACAGCACGGTTGCCAACAGCAACCACCAATTCACCTGCCAGGTGAGCGGCCGTGTCGCCGGAGAAGACGTGCTGCGGCTCACGGCGCCTGCGATGAGTCGCTCGGGCTTGCGGGGTTTGTTTTTTGAGATTGACGCCATGTCAGCACCGTCTTACCGAAGCTTCGGTGTAGGGGGTAACGATCGGCAATAAAGTGTCGGCCAGCATCAACTTGCCTCGCCGTCGAAGCTGTCGCCCGGATGCACAATGGCATAGCCATAACCGCCGTATCGCGCGGTATAGCTTTTGGGCGAGACGCCGCTCAGCACGACCCCCAGCGGACGTGCACCAGCGCGCGTCAGCCGGTCGCGCGCTTCGCGCACCTGCCCTACGCGACTGACGTCGCGCATCGTACACAGCAATACACCGTCAGCGGATTTGGCGACCGTGAGGGCTTCGCTCGCCGAAAGCAGCGGCGGGCAATCGATCACTATGTAATGGAATTGAGCGCGGAGCGTTTCCAACACGTCCCGGTAGGCGTCGATGGTAAATAGCGTGTGAGGACTGATCGTCGAATGGCCTGCCGGTAGCACCCACACGTTCGGCAATGAGGTAGGGACGATGACGGACTGCAGCGTGGCTTTGCGAGACAAGACATCTGCAAGACCCGGCCCCGCGTTGACCCCCATGACCTCATGAATGTCCGGGGCACGCAGATCCGCGTCGACCAACAACGTGGGTTCGCTGCTGGCCTTGGCCATATTCGCCGCCAATTGGGCGGCAACGCTCGTCTTGCCTTCGCGACTAACCGCGCTGGCCACGGCCACCACGTGCAGATGGGCCGTGTCGTCGCACAACACCAAACTAGTCCGCAAGTGCGAGATGCTCTCCTCAAAAGTCGATCGCTGCCGTTCAAATCGCGCCTGGGCACGGCGACCGGGCATCAAAGACCGGGTCGGCAAGGCCGTGATTTCTCCGATGACGGGTAGCCAGGATTCTTCCCGCAGTTGATCGACTGTGGCAACTCGGCGCACGCGTACTTCCCATAGCAAGGCCAGTGCAAAAGGCAGCAGGAACATGGCCCCGCCCACCATCGCCACGAACTTGGTTTGTGTCGTCACCGGTTCGATGGGTACGGTAGCGTCGCCGAACAAATGCACGCGCTTGTCGGCCGCCTTTTCGGTCTGTAGGGCAGTCATGCGATCGGTAATGCGGTCAAAAACCTCTTCGGCACGCTCCATCTCGGCGCGGGCGAATTCCAGGTTCAACGCCTGATCGCCATACTTCTCCAGCTCGCCACGTTCCGCATCAAGTCGCTTGCGCAGTAACTCCTCGAGCATTTGCTGTTTCTTAAGCTCCTCGATGTACCCATTGATCTCGTCTCGTTTCGCGGCCAGCTCGCTTTCCTGCAGCTCCCCGGTGCGCGACTTGCGCAATTCTTGCTTGCTCTTCGTCAGCGAGTTGCCGAGCTCCGCGCGACGTTTGAGCAGAGCTTTCACAGGATCCAAGTCAGCAGGATTCTTCGAGGTCCTCTCGTATTCCCTGATTTGGGTGCGGATATCCAGCAACTCTTTGTTCATCGCCAAGATCTCAGGATCGTTCGCCACGATTTGGTCGAGGACCTGCGACGAAACGGCAACCTTGTCCTGAGCCAGAAGCGCCTGTTGCGCCGCTTCCAGTTGGACTTCGATGACTTGTTTTTCAACTTCCACATTCGCCAGGCGAATCTCGAGAGCGGCCATCGGATTAACCGTGGTCGTCGTCTCTTGCCGTCTTGGACGCGCCGCGCCGATGTCTTTTCCGGTGACTTGCTTGGTTAGATCCCTGACGCGCGCCTGCATCCGCTCCAAATCCTGGATTCGGTCGTCCTTGTGACGAATCAGCACATCAATCATCGTTTGTGCTTGTTCGTTTGTTTCGGCGGTGTGATGCTTGAGGTAAGCGGCCACGACCGCGTTGGCGATCTTTGCGGCGTTGGCGGCGTTCGGGCCCTTGAACTTGACCCGAAAGAGTTCCGATTCTGCCACGCCGACGACAGTAAGGCGCCTAGTGAGCCATTTCAGCGGATCCAGTTGCGACTTGAGCTCGGGAAGTTGCGCGATTTCCGGCTGGCTCAAGCAACGGCTGAGCACTACGGGGCTGCGGATCGTCTCGACCTGGGTCAGAGCGAAACGCTTGGAGTCTTCTTCCGTGGGGAATGCGACGTACGGTCGGTGATCGGCAATTCTGAGCCAAGCTTCGGCCTCGAACGTGGGCTCGAACGAGAACCAGGAAATGATCGCGCCGGAGACCGCCAGCATCAGCGCCGTCGGCAGGGCCAAGGTCCACCACCGCGCGAGCGCTTGCAGGACAAACGCCGGCGTGACCCGGCCACCTGATGGTGGCGGCGCAAACCGGCCCGTGTCCAGGCGAGCCGGAACAACCGGAGGCCCGGCAGGCGTCAGGTCCCGGCGCGGGCCTGGAGCAGGAAGTCTCTTATGCTCTTGCATCAAAAGGTGTTCTTCATCGGCGGGGCCGTCACGTGTCGATCAGCAGAGGTCGCGTTCATCCGCGCAGGAGTTCCTGCCGTGTCATCGGTTGCACCTGCACGATCAGTTTGCCCAGATACCAGATAAAAGATCCCATCAGCGCGGCAGCCAGCGGGATGACGAACCAGCCAGCCAGATCGTGGACCAGGTTATGGGACGTCGCCGACGTGGTGTAGGAGTACCCAATGGCCACCAAGGTGACGCGGACAGCGTTGGCTACGATCGCGATGGGCAGCGCGCTGGCGAAGATCAACGCCTTGGTCCACCACGGACGCCGCACGATGACGGCATACGCAAACGCCAGGGCCACGATCGATACGAATATCCGCAAGCCGCTGCAAGCTCGCGCGACTTCGAGTTCCGTGCCGTCGATCGAGATTACGTTGCCAGCCGCCAACGCCGGCATTCCCAACGACTGCAGCGTCCAGCAGCTCACCTCGGTTGCGATTCGTTGCAGGGGCTGCCGGAACATCATTTCCACGCCGAAGGGAAGTGGAACCATAAATAGCAGGAACAATGCCGATGGCAGGCACCATTGGCAGAACTTCCGTCCTCCCAAGAGCCACGCCGCTCCTGCCAGCCAAACGCTCATCGACCAACCGTTCAATGGCTCCAAGTAGTAAAAGCTGCCAAATACATGCATCGCCAGACCCGCGGCAATCAGAATCAGCCCTCCCCAACTCGGACCTTGCAACTGTGGCATGCCGTCCCGGCGAATCCACAAGAAAAACAGGGCCAACGGCACCACGAAGTAGCCGTGTGAATAATCGGGTTCCACGTTCCAGGCCACCATCAGTCGCAAGAACGTCGGCCAATAAATCCATAGGAACGTCGCGGCCAAACAGCCCAGGCTGAAGACCAGCGTCCAGGAGAATCGCTCTGCGGCGAGCGCCGTTAACTCGCCTTGCTGCTGCCCGGATGCTGCGGCGTGATTCCGCGGAACTGACGTGTTTGCCACCGCTGGCGTGCCGCGGCGGCTGTCGGGAGGAAGTGCTGAGCTACTCATGATTGTTTCCGTGCCGCGGCCTTATTGGCTCGTTACAAAGGCGCATAACTTTACCCGCACCCGGTGATTCAGTTGCCAACGATTGGCATCGGAGTAATCTTTGGGGGGCGAATTGTTGACTGCCAACAAATGCTCTTCGCAATAATCGCGTTCGCTGGGCGTCAACGTGGCCAGGAACTCTTTGACCGCCGTACCGAGTCCGAAGACGCTCTCCCAATGTGAATCGCTGGCGATGCGTTCGCGATGACGGCAGACTTGCGTTTCGCGGATGTTGCGTCGCCGCTCAGAGCGGAAGTATCGCGAAATTTCGTTCCGGGCGAGACCCGCCAAGAAAGTACTCAGCCGACAGGCACGTTCGGAGTCGAAACGGGCCAGCAACTGCCCCTCGCGATCCACGACGGCGAACCACACTTTGGCCGCAATTTCATCGACGAGATCCTGTCGGACCGCGTTGCGTCCCAATAGGATCCGGATCGCCAGCAGTAGCGAACTGTGGAACTGATTGTAGATCTTCGTCCATGACGCTTTGTCGCCATTCAGGCAGCGGTCGACGAGCGCCCTGTCCGCTCGGGCCGAGGCCAAGGCGCGTTCGTGGTTGCGCTGCAGCTTTGCGGGTCGCGCGTCCGTAGGAATCTCTTGCGAGGCGCGACCCTTGCCGTTGTGGCTGATTCGTTTGGTCGCAGCCCGCGCTACGGATCCGTTAGCGGTTTGGTTGGCCATGTGCTTGGGCGTCGAAATGCCGTTTCGTTCGCTTGGTGCTCTGCTTGTGCGCGACACTGAGACCCGTCCATTCTGCTCAGCGACAACATGCCCGTTATGTCCGGTCGCCTCGTGCCCATTGCTGGCGGCAATTGCCTTGCGAGGGCGTTTCGTGGCCGCCGCCCCTGTGGAAGCCTTGCGTTTGGGCAGCGCGCGGGTTGTACGCTGCGGGGACCGGCTAGCGGGTGTATTCGCGTTCGTCGTGGCTCGATTCTTTTTAATTTGCCGCACCATCGGTCTGCACAGCGTTATGCGATCTTGCGTACAACGAACTCGATCGCGCCTAGGCCAGAGACTCTCGTGTCAGAAGCCATTACATGAGACAAGGCAAGTCAATCGCCGCACGTCAATCGTGTTGCTGACGCTTTGTATTCGCTGGTTGGCCGCAGACACGGCAAAACCAGCGCGGCTGAGCGGTATGGCATGTGGCGGGAGGTCGTGGGCGATGAAACATTCAACGTTGGTTGTGGTCTGAACGTGATCAACCACGCGTCGGTTGGAGTGGTCGGTCGACACTCCGTGCACATGGGTCGACGTGCGACCCTCTTGCACTCATCATTGAAGCAACCTGGCATGTCGCCAACGCTCGACACCCAATTCGTGCCGCGATCGCGCAGCACGGCCCCAGGATGTAGATCGGCGATGCCCTGCAATCAGGTACTGGCCAACTGCGGGGACTTCAGAGAGGAACTCCAAAGTCAAGTCTCGGCAGGTCGCTCCACGGTCGGTATCTCGAAACCCCTTTGCGATGTCATTTCGAATCCCCGTCGACATCGCATGATTCGGATTCAGCCGCGGGCGTGCAAGATTTTGGAATGCACATGCTCACGACGAATCACGATTGACTTTTATCATGCCATGCTTCGATGTCAACGATATTCCTGACGATCAACGTCCCAGTTTTTTTTAAATAAAACTGCGCGACAGTTTCTTGAAAAAAAATGGGCGCTCTTTGTTGATCAACAACTCCCTAAGGCGCAAGGCAATCCGCTTCTTGGCGAGAGAGTGCCAATTATGAAAACAGAGATTTGTTGTGTCCGGTCGTGTCGTGAAAATCGCTTGTTAACTAGAGGCTGTATGGACTCACGCCGCGACCCGCGCACCTTGAGATTGACGCAGCTTGAAACGAGCGCGTCTGGGAGCAGAAGCCCCGCATGTCATACGTCATCAGTGCAACGACGGTATTCCCCGACGACCTATTCGATGGATGCGGAGCCCAGGTGGGGGGGCGAGAATGGTGGGTCGCCTATACCAAGGTCCGCCAGGAAAAACGACTCGCCGAGGACCTGGTCCAACGCGAGATCCCCTTTTACTTGCCACTTGTCGAGCGCAGGCACGTGTACCGTGGGCGGCGCCTCCGCTCGCAGGAACCGCTATTCGGCAGTTACGTCTTCCTGTTCACAGACGCGCGCGAGCGGGCGCAGAGTCTTGCCACCAATCGTATTGCCCACACTCTGCCAGTGCCGGACGGCCAGCAGCTGTACGACGACCTGGTCCAAATCCGGCGTCTGATCGAAGCCGAGGTTCCGCTGACCGTCGAGGCCCGCTTACAGCCCGGCCAGCGAGTGCGCGTGCGGCATGGGTGTTTTGCCGGAATCGAAGGAATCGTCGAATCGCGCTGCCGCCGCACCCGGTTGACGGTGGCCATTACCTTCTTGCAAAGAGGGATCTCGGTCGAGATCGACGATGTCATGCTCGATCCTATCAGCTAGGCGTGGCCTCGCCGGGCTGTTGATGCTCTGAGCCATGCATCCGCCTGGTAGGGAAGGCCGCAAGCCTATTCCGGGTGACCCCTGCCGGAAGGTGGATCTGTCACGTCTCGTCTCGCTACGGCTTTTGTCCGTTGCATTTGCTTTGTAGCGGGCCGCGTTACATACTCGGTCGTACACAATCGGGAGGAGGTCGGTGTGTAAGCGTTTCTGGTTTCATGAGTGTAAGGCCGCGCGCATCGAACGTGTGCGGTATGAGACCTGAATAAGAAGCGCGCGAGTATTTTCTCCTCACGCCAGTCTGCGTCCGCATTTGGGGGATGGTGCCAGGTCAGTCGTAGTTCAAATCATGCTTGGATAAAGTAAGCCGGCCAGCTGTCTTCACAAAATGGGCCGGCCAGGGACTCACAGCCAAGGGGCACGGACCTGCCGACATACGCAAACCAATGAGCCAGCCCCAATCGCCTACCCATCAAGTCGTCGACGATAATCACCGCCGCGCAATGATGTACTGGCGCGAGCAGCTTGTCGGCGCGTCGGGCATTTTGCCGTTGCCGGCCGATTTCTCGGCTCCGGGCACCTCCGATGCTCATCGCGGCACGTGCAGTGTGCGATTCAGCCATGAGTGTCGGCAACAAGCGGAACATCTCAATGATAATTTAGCCGTTAGCTCGTCCGTGGTGTTGCTGGCCTCTTTCGTATCGCTACTGCATCGCTACGCCGGCGAGACTGAAGTGCTAATCGGCGTGCCTCTGGCGCGCGGTCAACGACGGCCTTCAAACGGCGCAGAGAGTGGTCGGCGAGTCATACTTCCGCTACGCATCGATTTGTCGGCTGGCCCACGGTTTCGGACGTTTGCCAAACGCGTTCGAGACGTCGTCGCGACGGCCTATGATCATCAAGGCATCTTCCTCGAAGACATTTGCGAGCAGCTCGCATTGGCGGGCCGCTTGGGCGACTCCGCACCCGTTCAAATCGTATTCGAGTGCGATGCGATGTTCGAGTTCGCACTGGATAACAAGCCGTCCGCTGTCGATCCGCCGTCCGACGCCGAGGCGCAGCCGTTCGCGTTATGGATAAATGTGCAATCCACGGCAAGCGGAGATCTGCTCGTTACGGCGAATTACGACAACGATCGGTTCCAGACCGAGACGATCGAGCGGTTGCTTGCGCACTGGCAGGTGCTGTTTGCCTCGGTTTTGCAGGATTCAGACCAGCCGATCGCGAGACTCAATCTACTAACGCCCTCGGAACGACGGTTGGTCGTAGAGGATTTCAACGCCACGAGCCGGCCGTACCCACGCCAGTCGACGGTTCATGAACTGTTCGAAGCGCAAGCCAGGCAATCGCCCCAGCGCATGGCGGTTGTCGAAGGCAACCAGCAATGGACCTACGACGAGCTGAATGCGCGTGCCAATCGCCTGGCCCATTATTTGCGCCGCGCGGGGGTCGGCCGGGGCGTGCCAGTTGCCATGTGCTTGGAGCGCTCTTGCGATGCTGTCGTGTGCCTGCTCGGCATTCTGAAAGCTGGCGGGGCCTATGTTCCGCTCGACCCCAACTATCCCGCCGAACGCCTTGCCTTCATGGTAAATGACGTGCGGCCGACCGTCCTCATTAGCGCCTCGCGGTTGGCGAATCATTTACCGACGTACGCAGGGCACGTTCTATGTCTTGATGCGCAACATGCTGCCATCGAAGAAGAGTCAGTCGACAATCTTGAGCCCACGTCGTGCGCGACGGATTTGGCTTACATCATGTACACGTCTGGCTCGGAGGGCGTTCCCAAGGGAGTAAGCGTCGTTCATCGCGGTGTCGTTCGACTCGTACAAAACGTCGATTATCTCAAATATGGGCCGGACGAGGTTTTTTTGCTGCTTGCGCCGCTTTCGTTTGATGCCTCGACGTTCGAGATTTGGGGATGCCTGCTCCACGGCGGTCGATTGGTACTGATGCCGCCTCATCCTCCGACGTTGCAAGAGATCGGTGCAACACTACTTGAACAGCGCGTGACAACCTTGTGGCTGACCACAGCGTTGTTTCATCAAATGGTCGATTTGCGCGTGCAGGACCTACGGCTCGTGCGACAATTGTGTACCGGGGGAGACGTGGTGTCGGTGTCGCACGCCGCACGGGTCCTCGAGCAGATCCCTTCCTGCCGGCTGATCAACCTTTACGGTCCCACGGAATCCACAACGTTTGCCACTAGTCGGGTGATCACGCCCGCCGACGTAAGACTGCCGTCGCTTCCGATCGGCGGACCGATCACCAATACGCGCGCTTACGTGCTGGACGAATGTCTGCAACCAGCTGCCATAGGAGTACGCGGCGAGTTGTACTTAGGGGGGGATGGCTTGGCACTTGGGTACTGGAATCGGCCGCAACTAACGGCCGACCGATTCGTGCCAGATCCATTCGCAACGGCCGATCCGACTGCGCGACTCTACCGTACAGGTGATCACGCGCGCTGGCGCAACGACGGTACGCTCGAATTCCTGGGGCGCCGTGACCGCCAGGTAAAAATTCGCGGATTCCGCATCGAATTGGGCGAGATCGAAACAGCGTTATCGCGCCACCCCGCAGTCAGTGAAGCCGCGGTTTTGGCCCAGCCGGACGCTTTGGGCGACAAACAACTTGCCGCGTATGTGGCGGTTCGCCCCGGCACGGCGCCCACGGTGGCCGATCTGCGGCGGTTCCTGGCGATCCGGCTGCCGGCCCATTTGATTCCTACGGCCTGGAAACTGCTCGATTCTTTGCCGCAATCGCCGGTAGGCAAGCTTGACCGACGCGCGCTGGGCCATGTCGCCATGGAAAAGAAGCTCTCGGCGCAGTCCTATCAAGAACCGCGAACGCCCACCGAAATTGCGCTTGCGCGCATTTGGGCCGAGGTCTTGGGCTGCGAACGAGTCGGCATCCATGACGACTTCTTCGAGTGTGGTGGACACAGTTTAAAGGCGGCTTCCGTGAGCGCTCGAATCCGCAGCTCGCTCGGCCAGGATGTTCCCTTGCAGTGCCTCTTCGAGCAGCCGACGATCGCCGCACTTGCCGAGTGGCTCGATGGCCACTCGGAAATCGCATCTCGGGCGACGTTGGAAGCGATTCCGCGCGCTGCCGAACTCTCTCGCGCCCCACTGTCCTGCGCTCAGCAGGGACTGTGGGTTCTCGAGCAGGTCACGTCGGCCCGCGGCGCTTACAATATTCCTTTGGCATTGCACGTGCAGGGCCCGCTCGTGGCCGCGGTTTTGGAACGCTCCCTCGACGCGATCGTGCAACGTCATGCCGTGCTTCGCACAAATTATCGCAGCGAAGGGGATGGCCTTTGGCAGGAACTGAGGGAAGGGAGTCATCTCACGCTCGCGCAGCTTGATTTGCGCGACACGCCGTCGCAGGATCGTGACGCGAGATGCCGGCAGCTGCTCGCCGAGCAGGCCGCACGGCCCTTCGATCTGACCGCAGACCTGATGCTGCGGGCGACGCTAATACGTCTGCGCGAGCAAGAATACGTATTGCTGATCGTCGTACACCACATTGCCGCCGACGGTTGGTCGATCGACTTGCTGTTGCGTGAGCTAGGTTCCTTGTACGACTGTTATTGCGCGGCGCAGATGTCTGCACTGCCCGAGTTGCCGCTGCAGTATGCGGACTATGCCAACTGGCATCGCGAGCTCTTAGATCGCGACAACCTGCAGTCCCAGATCGACTACTGGCACGAGCAGCTCGCCGGCGCGCCGCAATTCACGACATTACCCACAGATAATGTTCGCCCAGCCGCGTTGACCTTTCGTGGTGCCACGTATCGGACCGCGTTGCCTTCCGAGCTGGTTCAGCAGCTTTCGCGGTTCGGGCACGAGGAGAATTCCACCCTTTTCATGGTGCTTTTGACGGCGCTTGAGACCCTACTATTTCAATGCACCGCTCAGCAGGATCTTGTCGTGGGCACACCGGCGGCCGGGCGCACTCGCGTCGAACTTGAAGGGCTGATCGGATTCTTTGTCAACATGCTGGCCCTGCGCGTGGACCTGGCGGGCGCTCCGACTTCGCGAGAGCTATTGCGCCGTGTGCGGCAGGTGGCATTAGCAGCGTACGCCCACCAGGATGTCCCCTTCGAGCGCGTCGTCGAAGAACTTCGTCCGGTCCGCAGCCTGGCGCACATGCCGATTTTCCAGGTCGCGCTGGCCATGCAATACGCGCCCCGTGCCGAATGGCAATCGGAAGGGCTGAAAATCGACCGGTGGCCGGTCGACGCGGGAGCCGCGCGATACGATCTGACGCTTTTCGTGCAGGGAGAAGTATCGGGCGGGCTCGAGATCCTTGCTGAATATTGTAGCGACTTGTTTGAGCAAGCCACGATCGCACGGTTGCTCGAACATTGGCAAGTGCTTCTGCAGGCGATGATCGCGGATCCCGATCAGAGTATCGCGCTGTTGCCAGCGTACGACGGCGATACCAGCACCAAGATCGCGTTGAGCGAAGCGCAGCAGCAATTGCCTGACCGTCGGCCCCCGTCAGTGCCGCAAACAGCAGCCGAACAGCAACTCGCCAGGATCTGCGCCGAGCTTCTCGGGCTGCCGAAGATAAACGTCGACGACGACTTCTTTGAACTGGGGGGCACTTCATTGCTGGCCATCCGACTGTTCGCCGAAATCGAGCGGCAGTTCGGCAAAGGAATCTCATACGCCGCCTTCTTCCGGCAAGCCACTGTGGCCAATTTGGCGCGTAGTTTGGAAGAGCCCGCCGCGCGCGCAGATGCGGCGCTGGTCCCGATGCAACCGCTCGGTGATGGCTGCCCGTTGTTTCTCTGTTACTCGGTGGGGGGCGAACTGTTCTATTGGCAGGCGTTGTTGCGGCATCTGGGGATAACGCATCCGGTATTCGGATTCCAGCCGCGCGAGGTCAACGGCCAACCCCGGCTGCACAACCGGATCGAGGATGTCGCTGCCGACTGCGTGCAAGACTTGTTATCGTTTCGCCCACAGGGACCTTTTTGCCTTGCCGGGTTTTCTTTTGGCGGCGTCGTAGCCTACGAGATGGCCCGCCAATTGCGCGCCCAGGGCCACAACGTCGCGCTACTGGCGATCATCGACACGCTTCCTGGTTGGCGCACTCCGCAAACGATGCGTGACCTGTTATTCGCGGCGCCCGGCTGTGCCTGGAACTTTCCTCGCTGGCTAGGCGGGATGTTCACACATTGGCGAGGGTTTCCGCTGCGTCGCAAATTGCGCCAAAGGATGCGCCGCATCCGTAACCTGCTCGATGCGAGACTACATCGAAATCGCGGTTCTGCAATGATGCCAACGTCTGCGGATTTCTTCGAATTCAGCGAATTGACTGACCGCAGTCGGCAACTGATCCCCGGCTTGTTCGATGCCTTTTTGAAATACCGTCCAGGGAAGTACGACGCGCGTATGTGGCTGCTAAAGGCCCGTATCCGCCCGTTGATTCATACCCCGCGTCACGATCTGGGCTGGGGCCAGTTCGTGTCCGGCGGCATCGACGTCGACGTCGTGCCTGGAGGGCACTCTTCGATTCTCGGCGAGCCCTATGTGCAAGCGCTGGCGACGGCCCTGCGTCGTAAGCTGGATGAAATTCCAACCAGGCACTAGCGTCGCTCGCGGCCATCCCGCGCAGGGCCCTTCATAGAGCCACGTCGTGAATTCCGCAGTCAACAGCTGGTAATGCACGCCGCAGAATAAGCACGCAGACATACCAGGAATCTGGCGTCGCTCGAAGCAGGCTGTCAGGAAACTGCCCCGTGCGGACCAAATACCTAGGAAAGCCGAAATCCAGTGAAGTGCCCTGATCCGCCGGATGCGATCGTAGTGAGAACCGTTCCTGGCGACGCAAGAAGTTGCATGGCAATACGTTACAGCGTGCGCGGCAATCAATGAACCCAAAGTCTGAGCTCCGTCAGACAGCGCCGCACGGCAAGAACAGAAAAAAAGTTGCTCGATCACTGCCAGCTTGTCAGGAATGCTGGTCCAGATGCGTAAACACTAAAACGACATGGTCGCAACCAAGGGTGAGATGATCTTACTCCTGGAAGTGGCTTAATAATGGAGGCAAACACATGTATCGCTCCTTGTTGACAATCTCTGCCGTCGCCGGTTTGGGGTTGTTTTGTGCATCATCGGCCAGGGCTGACGTACCTTTCGCCGATGCCTCGGTTCTTTCTACGGGTGACCTCGTGAGCCTTAGTAGCTACCTTGGCAACGCCAACGGTGGTGGTCAGTTCCTGGTAACCGACGTCACTCATGCCAGCCAATTCATTGTGAACTGTATCGAAACGTCCGAGGAGTTTAGCCTGGGTAACCAGTACCAGGTCATTCTCAGCAATAGTGCCGTTTTGGGAGAGCAGTGGAATACTCCAGGTGTAGGATTACTTCCGGGTGCGGATGAAAACGGCAACGGGTCAAGTCACACTCCTGTTGCTTTGCCGACGCAGTGGCTGTATCAGCAGTGGGCGTTGAACAAATTGGGTACAGCACTGGAAGTTCCCACGTTCACCTATACCGGTGGCACCGCTGCGGCTTCGGCGGACTCATTACAACTTGCCATCTGGGCGCTTCAAGGTCAGATAGATCCAACTAGCATTTCCGGTGACGCTCTTGCTACGGCCTTGGTAGCTGCGGCAACTACTACGGGTGCGGCGGGACCGTCAGCAGCTGATAAGGCACTCGGGACCGTATTGGCGATGCAGATGTGGGGGAGCGTGAATACCTCGGGCGTTACACCCATCGGTACTAATCCTACTCAGGATCAGATTGTTTACCTGCCGGCTTCCAACCCGTCGGCCGGCACCACTCCCGAGCCTGCCAGTATCGTTGCCTGGTCGGGTTTGCTGGTCTTCGGAGCCGTAGCCAGTCTTCGCAAGCGGGCTGCAAAAGCCAGCTAGGCGACGCTCCAACTAAGTCGAAGATTTCTTCACTCGGGCTACCCAACAACTAGGTAGCCCGGGTTTTTTTATGCGCTACCGTTGGCCGCTGAACGCGGCTCAGAGATCTCGGTAACAGTCTGCAAACACCCACGATCACAGCGTGGAGCTGAAGAGTACGTCGACCCAATAGTTGGACGACTGATAGGCCTGAGTGGGCATACCTCCGGCGCCGTAAGAGTAAACGCCGCCGTTGACGGGCACGGTCAGCGGACCACTGACGAAGGGCGCGGTGAAGAAGGAACGATTGACGGCGTAGTGTCCGGTGGTGGTGTGGTAGCTGGCCACATAGGTCGTGCCGGCGGTAACGGCCACAGGCGTCGAGAACAAGACTTGCTGCCAGCCGCTGCCCCCTTCTCCGGTAAAGGTGGCGGTGGCCAACAACTGACCGCTGGCGCTCCACAGGCTGCCGGTGTGTACGCCGGTGTTGGCCGCGCTCTTGTAGTAGCGAATGCCGGTGATGTAGCCGCTGGTGTTGGCCGTGAACTTGACGCCCAACTCGATCGACTGGGCATCGCCGCTGTCGGGTGTGGCCGGCGTGGCGCTCGAAGACCACAAGCTGGATGTCGGACTTGCCGCTGCGGCGGTAGTAAACAAAGAGCCGACGCTGGTCACTAGGGCGTTTCCTGCCAAGTCCTTGACGCCGCTTGGTCCGCCGATCACGGCAATCGTGTAGGTCGTCGAATTGGCTAGCGCCACGGTCGGCGTCAGCGTGGCCGTATTGGTGCTGGCGTTGTAGGTCACATTGGCCGCCACCAGCGTACTGCCATTCAACAGTTGGACGGTGCTGGCATTGACCGAAGCCGGATCGAGCGCTTCGCTGAACGTCACGCTGGGCGCGATATTGGTTGCTACGCCCGTCGCCCCGGAGGTCGGGTTGAACGAAGTAACGGTAGGCGGTGTAGTGTCTACTGGCTGTGTAGAGCTGAAGAGTACATCGACCCAATAGTTGGACGACTGATAGGCCTGAGTGGGCATACCTCCGGCGCCGTAAGAGTAAACGCCGCCGTTGACGGGCACGGTCAGCGGACCACTGACGAAGGGCGCGGTGAAGAAGGAACGATTGACGGCGTA
>DASXEJ010000172.1 GCA_036490175.1 Pirellulales bacterium
TCGCGTCTGCTTCGTCGGCATTGACCACGGCCCAACCAAAATTCGTCGAGGGGGTGTTGAGCCAGTTCTGTACGTCAGTCACCATCGCGGCCGAACTCCAGTTCGAAGCGGCATTCAGCGTCGACCCGACCGACGTCGAGGCGCTGGCTGTGCTGGCGAAATCTCCGCCCGGCTTGGTCCATAACGTGCTGGGAAACGCCGACGCGTTCCAAGTGGCATCGCCGGCGTTGGCGGCGGCTCCCTGGCCGGTGCCACTGATGGTTCCGCCGCTTTCCGTCGTGCCTTCGCCCCAGCCTTTGGAAAGCGTGAACAGTCCGATATTGAATGCTCCGCCCGCGCCGCCAGCCGTTTGGCCGAGGAACAATTCCAACGTAACGGAATTAATGGTGGCGCCCGGCGGAACGTGGCCAGCCACGTTGAATTCGATGAGCCCGCGGCGCGGGGAAGTCATGCCGTTGGTCCCGGCAAACATGCCGGGGCCGGCGCCGTTGCTGTTGTTGACGTTGTTCTGAAAGATGGTGGCGTCTTTGACGTCGGTCGCGATGTTGGAGTCGTTCGCTCCGCCAATCGTGACGGTAGTTGCCGCAGCGGAACTTGCCAAACAAAGCACGGCCGCAACGCTGAAAATCCTAGACATTCGCATAAGCCGGCTCCTCTTTAGTTGTTGACTCAAAGGTTCGTGTTATTCCGCCGGGCCAGTCCAAATACTGCCAGGCACGATCCATCTCACAGCGGGGAGTTGCGGATCACCGATGCCGCAGCCCACCAGATCGCCGGGCAAGCAATCCACGTGCCCATCCAGAAACGCGATATTGATCATCCCCGCGTGACGTGCCACGGGGCTGTATGCCAACTTGGACGGTAAAATCGAGCAGTACGGCCCAGGACCGTCTGCCATGAATACCATCGTCGATGTGGGACCGACTCTCTCGATGTGATCAGGCAGCGGAGCGTTCCAAGTCGATAACCACATGTTCATCCCGTAAGTAAAGAACGCGGCCGGGACAGGATTGACGATTGCCACGGCGTCGGGGCAAATCCAGATGCCGGAACTTTCCGGCGATGGCTGCATGCCAAGCGTGGTCAGCGTGCTATAGGATTGATTCTCCATCAGCGGCGGCAGGGCATTGAACCAATCCTCGGGTCGCGTGAGCTGTTGCGTGGCCTGAACACCCTGTCCGCGGCGAGGTAGGTAACCGCCCGAAGTGTCGACGAAGCGCTGCAGGGTGATCGTCCATTGGTGCAAATTGGACTGGCACGTCATGCGGCGCGCGGTCAGCCGCGCCATTTGGATCGCAGGCAAGATCAGTGCCAACAGCACGCCTATGACCGTAACAACGACCAGCAGCTCCAAGATCGTAAACCCCCGCGGTCGCACGCCACGCTTTCGGCCGTCAAGGAGTCGCATTCGTTTCTCCTTTGCTCTCGCACGTGACAAGACCAGTGCAGTGGCGGGAAGTCTGCCAACCCCTTGGACCAGCAAGGAAAACTCGTGGCAACTGAGATAGCCACCGGAATTATGTGGCTTCAAAACCCGCGGCCGGCATGATAGTGTCAAGGTGTGCCATGAACGTGTCAATCCCTGAAAACTTGAAAAACCGCGTCAAATCTGCGCGGATTGCCCGTGGCTGGTCGCAGGACGAATTGGCTCGTCGTAGCGGTCTATCCCGCAGCGGCATTAGCGCCATCGAAATCGATCGGCTGGTCCCCTCGGCCATCGCCGCGCTGGCCTTGGCCAAAGCATTCAGTTGCCGAGTCGAGGATCTTTTCTCTCTCGGCTCGCCCGTCGTTCCCCACGGCGTTTGGGCCGCGTCTCCCGCCACCAGTCCCTGCCGGTATTGGCACGCCGACGTCGGCGGACGACGGTTGCACTACCCGGCCGACCTTTGTGGTGAGACGGTGCTGCCCCACGACGGTGTCTTCGACGGAAAATCGCTTTGCCCGGCGCCGCAGGCCGAGGCCGAACAGACACTGGTGATGGCCTGTTGCGACCCGGCAGTCGGTCTACTTGCCCACGAGCTGGCACGGCGCGCCCAGATTCGACTGTTGGTCATTCCTCGCTCGAGCAGGCAAGCTCTCGACCTGCTGCGCGACGGACTGGTCCACGCGGCCGGCCTGCACTTATCGCGCGCTGGAGAGGACGACAATGCGTGCGCGGTGCGCGACAGCATTGCGAGCGGCACATACAGCTTGTTGCGCGTGGCCCAATGGGAAGAAGGGCTGGCCATTGCGCCGGGTCGGCAGCTGCGCACGGTGCGATCAGCGCTGCGAGCCCGCTTGCGCTGGGTCGGGCGCGAGTCAGGAAGCGGCGCGCACCAATGCCTGCTGGAAGTACGCGGCGATCGCCCGACTCCACGCCACCACGCCAGCAGTCATCGCGGTGTGGCCGAAGCGATCCGCAGCGGCTGGGCCGACGCCGGGGTTTGTCTGCGGATGGTGAGCGATCAGGCCGGCCTCGATTTTCTTACGATTCGAGAAGAGGCCTACGACCTGTGCTTTGCGGCCGACAGCACTCACGATCCACGCATTCAGGCACTGATCGAAGTTGTCCGCTCCGCCAGCTACCGCAAGTTGCTGGGAGAGCTGCCAGGCTATTCTGCAACAAGCGCCGGGGCCATTCGGACCCTGACCGCGCCGGACAACTAGCTGGCAGCGATCCGCCTGCCGAGAAGGTCTTGTCGAGTCGTCTGCCAGTATCGTTTCTCAAGGCCGGCGGCCTCGCTCGCCGTTCCTGCACATCTTTGCATGCAAGCGAGCTGACCTCCTTCAGCTTGTTGTGGCAGAACTTTAATTTAAAGCACCGCATTTTGAAATGCTATCTCCGGACGCCTCTTCGGTTGAAAGAGACGCAAGATCGCGAAACGCCCCCGCGAACTCGCGTTAAGCTGCGCAAGTGCGGCTGTGCTTGCCGCCTGTGACTTTACTTCCAATGCCGGTCGGCAAATTTGGGCGATTATTGCGGATTATAAGGGTCGCTCCGCGCACGTAAGCGCGTCCGTCACGACGGGCCCGCCCGCGCTCCATTTCATTTCGCAGCAACGCGCTTGTCAGAGCACTGCAAGACCAACGACAACCTGGGGGTGGCCCGCACAGCAAACCACCCCGGGGTCACGCGCCCAGACCGCCGGCTGGCGGCGCTGCTGGCATGCGCGCTATGGGTCGGCAATGCACTGCCAGCAGTCGCCGAGCTACCGGCACCGGGAAATCTAAATCCGGCGCTGCCGCCCGCTGAATTGGTGGCGGCGACGCTGCCTCCCGCGGCTTCCCCTCCAGCAGTTCCGGCGCGCATGGCGGCAGATAGCACGACGTTTTGGCGCTTGCCGTCGGTCGTGCCCGCGGTGGCGAAAGCACGCCCCGCCGGGCCTGTCCATTCCATGCTTGTCGAAGACCTCGACCGGCGTTTGTCCGATCTCAAGCGGCAACCGGGCGATTTGGCGCCGCCGGAGTTGAGAGTGAGCGCCTTGCCGAGCGCCATGCGAGACATCACGCAGCCCGACAGCCAAATGGGATCGGACCCTGTCTGGCACGCCTCGTCCGTGGGGAGTGCCCTATCGAGTGCCACGCAAAACGCAGCTTACGTGACGGGACAACCGCAACTTCTACCGTCGCCCCCGGCAGAGGACATCGACTCTCTGCGCAGCGAGTTGCGACAGGCCATTTCGCGCCTCGACGCCGCCCAACGACAAATGGTTTCCGCACAACAGCCCGGCAACGGCGGCGACGCGCCCCCATCGGGCGGCGGTGGGGATCGGCTGTCGACCCTGGAATCCGCCTTTGACCGGTTCGAAGACCAAATGACCGCCGAGCGCGCGGCCAAGTTTCCCTCGGCCAGGCTCACAGGCTTTACGCAGCTCGATGATTACATCATCAGCCAGGACCCTCTCAACAAAGCCACGGTCGGCAATGCACAGAATGGCTTGGGCTTTCGTCGCGCACGTTTGGCGGTCGTAGGCAACGTGGCCGCGCTGACGGCCTACATGATGGAGGTCGATTTTGCCACGGCCGGACGGCCGAGCTTCTTCGATATGTGGGTGGAACAAGACCGATTGCCGGTCCTGGGCGCATTGCGGGTGGGTCAGTATTTGCAGCCTTTCAGCGCGGACGCCATGAGCGGATTCCGCCATTTACCCTTCCTCGAGCGGTCGCTGCCGTTCTTGGCGTTCGTCCCCTTTCGCCGTGTCGGCGCCATGTCGTCGATCAACACGCAGGATGAACGAACCTATTTCGCCTACAGCTTGTTCCGCACCGGCGGATTCAATAACGCGCCCGAAGGAGACAGCCGTTTTGCTACCGACATCGGCGACCAAGGGGGCCTGTCGTTTTCTGCCAGGTTGACGAATCTCTTGATCTACGATCCCAATGCCGAGGATCAATACCTGTGGCACGTCGGTGCTTCGTACAACTACAGCCGCATGACCGGCAATACGGCCAGCGGCGCGCAACCGTTTTATCAGGCGCGCACGGGTCCCGAGTTCGGACCGATTGGCGATGGAATCGACACGGTTCCTGCGACGTTCGGCCCTGTCAGCTATGCGGCCGCGAACTTTACGCCGCCGAGTTTCATCGATTCCGGGCGTTATCTGGCCGATAGCTTCAATCTGTTTGGCGTGGAGACGGTCTACCAATACGAAGCCTTCAGCGCCCAGGCCGAGTTCATGGCCACGGGCGTCAACAGCGTCGTCGGTCCGATCTGGTACACCGGCGCCTACGGCGAAGTCATGTATCGCTTGACCGGCGAGCATCGTGGTTACGACAGACGGCTCGCCTCGCTGAAGAACCCTCTCCCTTTCACGGATTTCATCTCGCTCAAGCCTGGCGGGATCAGGGGGTGGGGTGCCTGGGAAGTCGCGGCCAGGTTGTCGTATATCGAGATACGTAATCCATCGAGTCTGCTTCCTGCCGACTATATCGCTGGCACGAACTCGTCAGGCAACGGTACTTTGACCGACACTACCGTCGGCATGACATGGTGGTGGAATTACCACACCAAGTTGCAATTCAATTGGATCCACTCGATGCTGAACAATGCAGCAATGGGCTACAGCCTGGCCGATAGCTTTGTAAGTCGCTTGCAGGTCGACTTTTGAAGCGGCCTCCGACCCCGAAGCATCGCGAGCACCGTGTCATCCAGTACGCGGACAAATCAGTCGCGTCTCGCGACACCTCTCGGCTGCCACTCGCGCGCCGGCTATTCGTAACCAGCATACGCGCCGGGGTGTGCGAACCCCTTTCATATCGGCACCAGTTTACCCCCTAGGCGCAAACGTCAACGTCTACGCTTGACACGACAGTCGTATTCGAGAGCAATGGCAACTGGTCTAAATAGCGGTGGCATAAGTGTCTCCATGCGTACGGTGCGATTACATCATGGAGGTTGGACGTTACGTCGCGATGCGTCAACACTTATCGACCGTTATCTGCGTCCGCGTTTGCGGCGATAAAGACTTGACTATTTACGCTGTCCACTAGTGCTTAGTGGCTTCTGTACGACCAGTGCTGCGCTATGCGATTGCTCTGCGCAGTGGTGATGATGGTCAACGTGCGCTGTACGCTACTGCTACGTGCTGCTGTGCGTGGTGCGTTGCGCTGCGATGGTGATGTAGACCCGTAGTGGGTCTGGTGGGCTGTGCGTCTGGTGTGGGTACGGCTATGGGTGCAATTGCGGTGCAATGCAGATACAGATGGGTGCAACGTGGATACGATCGGTTGCACGTTGGCTGCCTTCGTGGTAGCCGGTCATTTGCCGTTTCGTTACTAGCGGTTTTTGGCAGGCGGCGGTGGCTGTGATATAATGCGGCCGTGGTGGAAACCGGCCCACATCCTCGACGTTGGTTCGCAAGAGTAGTGGGCTGCATTGCGCCCAGTTCTGTTGATATCTGCCTCACCTGTCATCCTAAGCAGCACTACAACAGTGTGCCAACTCAGATACCGATTGGGATTGTTCCAATCGACTTGCGCTTTCCCAACCGTGAATTCATCCTTGTGCTCGATGTCGACGGGAAACCCGAGAGGGTCGAACGATTCGATATCTCAGAAGTTCCTGATGCGATTAGCCAAGAGTGGTATCTCAATGGGTAGCAATCCCGATTTCAAACTGTCCCACTGATATGGTTGGACCAGTCAAGTTGGTATTCAGTTTGGTTAGGTCATGGTGTTTTTGTGCAGAAGGTCGGCCAGAGTCGGTGACGACGATAGATCACTCTGATATACGCGGGTTGGTTACCGCATGACCTGATTAC
>DASXEJ010000173.1 GCA_036490175.1 Pirellulales bacterium
ATACCCGGGACGGTCCGCTACCGAAGAAGAGCCGAGCTAGGGACGGCCGGCATCACCAGTAAGCCGAGGTCAATGCATCGCCGTCAACGCACCACCGCCAATTCGTTATCGCCAACTCATGATTGCCCGTTCACGCTATACGAGGCGCGGTAGTCATCCATGCGACGTGTTTTCGTCCTCGCCGTCGGTTTCCGATACCGCGCGCTGATGCAGGACGCGGTCGAGGTCCTTCCAGAGGAAGAACAGCCCCAGGATGTTGTCCCACCGTTTGATGACATTTTGATGATTGTCGACGGCCAACAGATCGCCGCCGCCAAAAGTGAGAATCGTTTCCAACACGTCGCGATACTGCGTGCGGAAGCGGAGGCCCGTCCGGTCGGTCAGTTCGCTTCCCTCGCCGAAGTGGAACTCGCCGATCTCATTGGGCGTAAATCGCTTGCGTCCATTCAACGCCATATGAAGTAGCGATCCGATCCACGGCAACAGCAGCAGCCAGCTCAGCACGGTGGTGGTGCCTACGTCGAATTTCGGCTGCAAGCTGGCTAGATACTCAAAAACGGAACTGAGCACGGCCACGTTCTTGATGTCCTCAATGTACTTCGAAGCCAACCAGATCAGGGCGAAGATCAGCACCCACAAGGCCAGTTTGCGCGCGCTGAAGTCGTACAGCAACGTCACGAAAAAATACAACAGCACCCACACATAAAGCCAACCGAAAAATACGGTCCATTGCGGCTCTTTCGCGACGATCGACGAGGACACGAAGCCCACTACGATCAGCAGCCACAGAAAGAAACTGGGGTGCGCCGAATAGACGGTCACTTCATCGAGGTTGCCGCGGCGACCGCGCACGATGACGACCGGCAAGGTCACCAGAAAACGCGCAAACTGAAATACGGCTTTGAATGCCGGCCGCACGACCTGCCGTCGCGACGTCGGAGCGTCGTGCTTCTCCGGGTCGAATCGGTGTCCCGCTTCGACGGCGCTCTCTTCTTTCGGTGGGTTCCCCATACCAACCTCCTCGCGTGCGTGCCATTTCCGAGCCGCATTCTAGCCGCGTCGTAGCCCTGTCACCAGAGATCGCAAAACGCGAGAACCGTAGACGTAGAGCCGGGTTGCAGCCGCTACAGGTAAGAATAGGCCAGGATGCACCGGCAAAGACTGATGCGTGCGGACGAGTCCGAATATCCGGTGCATCGTGCGGGAATCATGGAAAAACTCATGTCCGCAAGACGCACAGCGGGGGCCAAATTGCTACAATCTCGTCTATCGCAGCAGACCCGTCGCATTCGGTCTCTGCCGTAATGAGACGCTTCTTTCTCTACAGGGATCGGACGATGGCGACGACAGAACTCACGGCGCGGGCGGGTTTTCCGCAAGCGCGTCCTGCCGCGACCAATCCGGTGCGCGTCTACTGGCAGTACGCCATCAACGTGGTCCTCATCCACCTTTTGGCGATGCTCGCGTTCCTCCCCTGGTTTTTTAGTTGGACCGGCGTGGTCGTCTGTGTGCTCGGGCTGTACGTCTATGGCACGCTGGGCATCAACCTCGGTTTTCATCGCATGCTGACGCACCGCTCGTTGGTGGTGCCGAAGTGGCTTGAATACTGCTTCTCGACGCTGGCCGTCTGCTGCTTGCAAGATTCGCCGGCCCGCTGGGTAGCCATCCATCGCATGCATCACCAACATTCGGACGAGGAACCCGACCCTCATAGCCCCATGGTCAGTCTGCTGTGGGGGCACCTGGGCTGGGTGATGATCAAGAACACGGAGCACGACAACACGTTTCACTACGAGAACTATTGTCGCGACGTGCTGCGCGATCCGTATTATTTCTGGATCGAGCGCAAACTGCGCTGGTTTTGGATTTATCTGGCCCATGCCGCGCTGTACTATTTTGTCGGCCTGGTGATTGGCTGGGTGTCGACAGGCCAGTTGATGGGGGGCGTGCAGTTTGGGGCCAGCCTGTTAGTGTGGGGTGTTTTGGTCCGCACCGTGCTGGTATGGCATATCACCTGGACAGTCAATTCATTCGGGCACGTGTTCGGCTATCAGAATTACGAAACGGGCGATTCCAGTCGGAACAACATACTGTTCGCCCTGATCAGCAATGGCGACGGCTGGCACAACAACCACCACGCCTTCCAGCGTTGTGCCGCGCACGGCCACAAGTGGTGGGAATTCGACGTGACGTATATCACGATTCAAATGCTGGAAAAGCTTCGCCTGGCCACGAACGTGGTGCGATATCCGCTTGAAGCGAAGCGGCCTGCCAACTCCTAGGCCGGCATAGCAACGCGCCCCAATGGGCCGAATCGTCGCGAGGCGCGCAGCTACTTTTGACAGCGCCGCGATGCGGAGCGTGTCAAACCTAGCCGTGCAGCGCGCAAAACCGTGGCTGCCTCACGATCGAGCCTCGACAGCGACTCGATCTCCCACTGTTGCAATCCATTCGGGTCGATGTGCAACTGCCAGACGGCATCGCAGAACGAAAGCATCGTTTTGGCCCGATCGATATCTGTCGGCCGACCGAAATACTGCCCAATGCGACTTCTCATTGTGGATTCCACCAAATTGCTGTTTGCCAAATTCTCTGTTTTCGATTTCGCACGTGTGTCGTGGCACTGTTCGCGAATTGCCACGATGCATGTGGTAATTAAATTTACTGCGATCGTCAACGCGATCCAAGAGCCGACTTGCTGAAATTGTCGACATGCGGCGGCTGCCGCAAACAGCGACCAGCAGAATTGATCGCCACCGGCTGTGGATGAAGATGGCACTTTCTGCCGGTGATACAACGCGCCGTCGAATGCCAATTGCGACGCGATCGGGTCGATTGCCGCGCCGTGGCGCTTAACGTCGCCTTTGATTGGGCTAGAACGCGAAAGGTTTATAAGGGCAGTTCACTGCACAGCGCGGCCTTAAAAAAACTCGTTCGTCCCATCTGGGCACACGTGACAGAAGTATTGTCAGGTCGCAACGATACGTTCCCGCGTTGCATCGTCAGGACCGATGTCTTATTTCTTGTCACGGGCTTCAGCCCGTTGCCGCGCGGCAATGCGCTTCTTCAATGCCGAGGTCGCCTTCTGCTGAGCTTCTAGCGCCGCGATGGCAGCGACGGTACACTCCGGGCATTTTTTCCCAAGAAAGTTTTGCAGTCGCTGCTTTCCATAGCGCTCGTTCTTCTTGTAGGTAAAAGGGCTACTGTGTCCGCAGGCCCGCTTGAGTAACACTGTTCCTTCCACACGTATCTCCCGCTGATGGTCAATGCGCCCACCCCATTATTGGTAGCAGATCAGCGACAACATGCCAACCGACCGTTGGTCGAACTCGCCCGGAGTTGAACGTTTTGCGCAGGGATGATCGCGAACCCGGCCCCTGCTGCAAGCCTTTCTCGTCGAGGACCGTCCCCTCTTGCCGAGGAGGTTTGTACGGAGCACGTTTCGAGCCGACCTTACTTCTTCTTGAGGAGCCCCTGTACGTGCAGCCAATCGCCAAAGCGCTCGATCCATTGATCGGAGGGCAGTTTTTGCGTATTCATGCCGAACCCGTGCCCACCTTTGGAATACAGGTGCAACTCGGCCGGCTTCTTCGCCGCCAGCCACTTGCTGTAGATGTTTACGCTGTCGATGGCCAGCCCCAGCGGATCATTCGATGCGGCCACGACGAAAAGCGGCGCCGCGTCCTTCGGGACTTCGGTGTCGCCGAGCACTCCTAGGTACGCATATATCGGCGCGACGAAGTCGGGTCGATTCTCGGGCACGTTCTTAAAAGCCACGGCCGCGGTGACAGATCCGCCCGCGGAAAATCCCATCAGTCCGATGCGATCCGCGGCAACGCCAAGTTCCGAGGCATGCTCGCGAACGTACTTGACCGCGGCCGCACCGTCCGCCGCGGCCAGTGGAAATGCGGCTCGCATGTCGTCTTGCATTTTATTGCGCCCCTTCCCGACCATTTCCAGCACGCCGTCGTCGCCGGTTGGCACCAGCCGGTACTTAAGAACGAATCCCGTTACTCCTTTAGCATTTAGCCAGCGTGCTACGTCCACCCCTTCACTATTGATCGACAACGCGTGAAAGCCGCCGCCCGGGCAGATAATGACCGACGTGCCGTTGGCAAGCTCTGCCGCCGGCGCGTAACGCGTCAACGTCGGCTGCGAGACATTGGTGACGACCTGCGTGTTGAAAAGCTGCGAGAAATATTCCTTCTCTTCTTGCCTCGCAGCCTCAGACCCCGGCGCCGCTCCCGGGTAAAGACGAATGACTTCCTGGGCTTGTGCAAATTGCGTCCCGAGCAAAACGACTCCGACCAGGATGCCCGCAATCGATTTCATATTGGCTCGCCTTCGTCAATTGTCCAGTTTGAGATGACCGCTCGATTATTGCCGCCCTGTCAAGTCGCGTCGAGTTTCACATCGTTTTTGGAAAGCCGGCGATTGTCCGGGTCACGGCGCTCGTGCAGTCTTTGGCACGATATTTGTTACCGTTTCCCTCAGAAATCGGCCACTCGCACAGTCCGTCACCAATGAACATGAAACTCAGATTACCCCTGTGGGCCGTGATACCGCGAAATGCGGCCTCAAAACACGGCAGCGGCGCCTACGACAGCCGAGGGCAGGCGCTGGCATTTTCGTCCACGGACAAGTTAATCACATTCATGGAATCGCGCGCCGCTGGTCAATGGAAGGTCACCTTGGTCGGCGACTGTGACGAATTGGTCATTCTCGTAGCGGATTTGCACTGTGACGGAGCTACAGGGCTGTGCATCGATCCTAGCCCTGGCGGCAGCGGCGGAATGGACGTACCCTTGGCCAGCTTGCTGCAACAGGGGACAAGCCGGATGACGGGCTAGGAACGAACTCTCGACGTCGTCCAACAGCCGCTACAGGGGCTGCGGATCCGCGGGGATCCGATTCGACGCGCCGAAGTCCTCGACCACCTCGATCAATTTGAAAATATCGAGAGGTTTGGGCAAGAAGTCGTCCATTCCCGCGGCCCGGCAGCGATCGGAATCGTCGCTCGTGGCATGGGCCGTGAGCGCGATGATCGGTATATAGCTGACGCCTGGCAAAGCGCGAATTGCCGCCGTCGCTTGAAATCCATCCATCACGGGCATTTGCAGATCCATCAGAACAACGTTGTAGTGCTCGTGCGACACCAGGTCGACCGCCTGCTGTCCGTTGGCAGCCACCTCGACAAAATGCCCACGACGGCTGAGGGCACGTTTGACAATTTCTTGATTTGCCCTGGTATCCTCGACCACCAAGACACGCAGGCCGGCCTCGGCCGCGACGCGGTGATCCAGCAGCGAGTGATCCGCCGGGGCCGGCGAGGATTTGGCGCGCCGCTCGACAACCGGTTGCTCGGCCAGCGGGGCCAATGCATAGGCCAGCGGGACTACCACGGAAAAGACGCTGCCGCTGCCAAGTTTGCTTTCGACGGCGACGTTTCCGCCCATCAGTCGCACAAGTTCGGCGACGATCGCCAAGCCCAGGCCCGTGCCGCCGTGACGGCGCGTGCTGGACGCATCGACCTGCGTGAAGGGAGCAAAAATGCGGTCTTGATCCACGTCAGGGATGCCAATACCCGTGTCAGAGATCTCGAACCTCAACATCACACCCTGCATTGTCGCCGAATCGACGCTGACTTTCAGGCCGATCGCCCCCTGATCCGTGAACTTGAGAGCGTTCGACAGTAAGTTCATCATGACCTGCCGCAAACGTAGCGAATCGCCCAATAGCCTGTCAGGTACCACGGGCGCGAGTTCCACGGAGAATGCCAGGTCTTTGTCTTTCGCCGCCAGGTGAAACATCTGGAACAGTTCATCGACCAACGTCCGCACCGAAAGCGACGACATCCCCAACACAAATTTCCCCGACTCCAACTTGGAAAAGTCGAGGATCTCGTTCAGCAATTCCATGAGCACGTTGGCGTTGGACCGCACGGTGTTCAAATATTCTTGGATCTGCGGCGGCGGCGATTCTGTCAGCGCCAGATCGGTCATGCCCACAATTGCGTTCATTGGGGTGCGCAACTCGTGGCTCACGTTGGCCAAGAAGGCGCTCTTGGCCCGATTGGCGCGCTCGGCGGCGACCCGCGCCGCGTGCTCTTCGGCCAAGGCCACGCGTTCCGCGGCTTGCCGTTTGACTTGCTGAGTCATCCGGTACAAGTCCACGAACACAGACACCTTGCTGCGGAGCACTTCGGGAACCACCGGCGTCAGAATGTAGTCGACCGCGCCCAGCGAGTAGCCGCGCGCGGCAAAAGTATCGTCCGGAAACGCCGTGAGAAAGATGATCGGCGTATGTTCTGAGCGGGGATGTTGCCGTATGAGTGAGGCCGTCTCGAAGCCATCCATGGCCGGCATGTTGACATCGAGCAGAATGACCGCGAACTCGTCGTCCAATAGTTTGCGCAGCGCGTCGGTCCCCGACTGCACCGACAGCACGGTTTCGTCGAGGGACTCCAACACAGCCTCGACGGCCAGGATTTTGCCTGGGTCGTCGTCCACCAACAGAATTTTGACTTTCTCTTGGTTGTCCATCATTAGACGGTTAGCCAGGCGTGTAGTACGGCCAGCATTTGGTCCGGATCAACGGGTTTAGACAAATAATCCCAGGCGCCCGCCTCGATACACTTCTCGCGGTCTCCCTTCATCGCCTTGGCCGTGACGGCCACGATCGGCAAATCCCTGAAACGGGCGCTCTGTCGAATGGCACGCATGGTGTCGATGCCATCCATCTCGGGCATCATGATATCCATAAGCACGATATCGACCGTCGGCGCGGCGTGCAGCAAATTGATCGCATCGCGGCCGGTTTCGGCCGAGACCGTTATGACGTCATGGCGCTCCAGGATGCTAGTCAAGGCGAAGATGTTGCGGATATCGTCGTCGACAATCAGCACGCGCTTGCCGGCCAGAACCGGCGACGGATCGTGCAGCCCCCTGATCATCTGGCGCAGTGGCTCATCCACTTTCCTGAGCGGAACGCACAGTGCCAACGCTGCCTGATCGACCAGTTGCGGACGCGATTCCACTAGCGACAGGCCGTATTCTTGCGCGAGTCGCGACCAGCGCTCCATGTCCTCCGCCGAGGCGTCGCTGCGATCTGCGTACAATAGCGCCTGCCGCGGGATCGTTCTTGCTTCTTTCATTATCTGTTCGGCCCAATCGGCAACGGCCGTGTCCGAGGCATGGGGAACGATGACGATGGTGTCGACGGGCGTTCGGCGTAGCAGGGACAGGCAATCGTCGGCCGTGCCCACAGAGTTGACCTGCACTTGAAGCCCGCCTAACAGATTCGCCAGCGTGCTGCGGCTCCCCTCGTTCGAGTCGACAATCAAAAGCGACCGCTCGCCCCGATCGACCAGTTCGCGTATGTCGATCAAAAAGCGTTCCAGTTTATCGGCCGTACTGATTGGCTTAGGCAAAATGCCCTGAGCGCCTAATTTGATTCCCTGTTCGATGCGATCCATCGTGGAAACGACGAACACCGGAATGTGCCTGATCGAAAGGTCGTTCTTCAGCCGCTTCAACACGCGCCATCCATCGATGTCGGGCAAAGAGATATCAAGCAAAATTGCGTGCGGTTGAACTTCCTGGGCCAACGCGATCGCGGCAGCGCCCGACGGCGTGGCGATCCCCTTGAAGCCGGTTTTATGCGCGGCCTCCATGACGATCTGCCCGAAGCCCAGGTCGTTGTCGACGATCAACAACCGGCGGTCTTCCGCCTGCAAGGAATTGCGGTCGTCGTCCATGTAGGTCGACAGGTGCGACGGTTCTTCCAACACGACCGACTCCGTCACGGTCTGCGGCTTGCTCGCGGCAGGGGTCCGCCGCGCAGCCTGGCGGCGAACGATCTTCGGTGGCACGAAGTTTTGCGGTAAATACAACGTGAACGTGCTGCCCGCCCCGAGCGCACTCACGAGACCAATTTCGCCCCCCAGCAGTCGGGCAATTTCGCGGCTGATCGCCAGCCCCAGGCCGGTACCGCCGTACTTGCGGCTGGTGCTGCCATCGGCTTGTTGGAAGGCCTCGAAGATGATGGGCTGCTTCTCGGCCGGTATGCCAATTCCGGTGTCTGTGACAGAAAAGGCCAGCACCGCCGGAGCGGAGTTCAGGCTTTCATTGTCAGGGTGCCAGCCGTCGCGCACGATGCTTACTCCCAGGCTGACTTGCCCGTGATGCGTGAACTTGAAGGCGTTCGACAGCAGATTCTTGATCACTTGCTGCAATCGTTTGCTGTCGGTCGTCAACGCGCGGGGTAGGTTGGGATCGACATCCATAGTAAAATCCACACCCTTAGACTCGGCGACGTGACGGAACGTGCGCTCGACATAGTTGTGCAGATCGCTGAACCGCAGTTCGCCCACGTCCAGCACCACGGTGCCCGACTCGATCTTCGATAGATCGAGAATGTCGTTGATCAGCATCAGCAAATCGTTGCCGGACGAATGGATGGTCTTGGCGTATTCCGTCTGCTTGGGACTGAGGTTGCCGTCCGGGTTCTTGGAGAGCTGATCTGACAGAATCAGCAAGCTGTTCAACGGCGTACGCAGCTCGTGCGACATGTTCGCCAGAAACTCGGATTTGTACTTCGATGTGAGGGCCAACTGCTCTGCCTTTTCCTCTAGAGCCTGGCGGGCCTGTTCCACTTCTTGGTTTTTCTGTTCCACTTCGACGTTCTGATGCGCCAGCAGCCGGGCTTTCTCTTGCAACTCTTGATTGGTCTGCTGCAGCTCTTCTTGGCGGCTTTGCAATTCCAGGGCCAGCGATTGAGATTGCGTCAACAGGTCCTCGGTGCGCATGTTCGCTTCGATCGTGTTAAGCACGATCCCAATGCCTTCCATCAGTTGGTCCAGAAACGCCTGGTGGGTCGGGTTGAACCGCTCGAACGAGGCGAGCTCCAGAACCGCCTTGACTTGCCCTTCGAAGACCACCGGCAAGATAAGAATATTGACCGGCGCCGAGCTGCCTAAACCCGACGATATGCGCACGTAATCCGCCGGCACGTTGGAGAGCAGGATCTTTTGCTTTTCCAAGGCACATTGCCCGACGAGCCCTTGCCCTAGCTCAAGTCGCTTGCCCATGTCGGCCGGTCGTTCGTAGGCATAGCTTGCCAGCAACGACAAACGGTGACTTTCTCCCGAGCTGTCGTAGATATAAAAGACGGCATGCTGGGCCGTAACGACCGGTGC
>DASXEJ010000174.1 GCA_036490175.1 Pirellulales bacterium
GACATCCGCCCGGTGGACGTGATGGCCTCGTTCTATCGCCCGGCCGAAGAGCACCTGCTATCGACCGTGATCACCGCCACCAAGCCCGCCGGCGTGCCCGCCAAAACGGCCAGCGTGCAGAAGACCTCGAAGTAGCCGGCCGCCCGCGAGTGCGCGCTTGGCGCACCTGACCAACGAAGCGATTGACCACGGATTGCACTGATACCACGGATGAAACGCGCGCCGTTTCCTATATCCGTGTCATCAGTGCAATCCGTGGTTTTTTTGTTTCGCGGTCTCCGCTCGGCGGCCGCGACCATTCTGCCGAACACGGGCCCTTTACCCAGAACCTCGGCCGGAGTTGCAGCTCGGCACCTGGTTGCGGTGTGTGAATGACTCAGGTCGGTAAGCGGGTTGGATATCCCCAGACGGAGGCCGCAGCGCCCAGCGTGACATCTGCTGCTTGTGGCGGTATAACGGCGTCCGGACCTTACTCTAGCTGGCGGCTTTCAATTGCCAGTGTGAGCGATAACAGGGGGAAGAACCCGTGGGCTCGATTCCGAAGAAGGTTGCCGAAAGACTCGTCGATGGCATCAAAAAATTCAAGCCGATCGTAGAGCAGCAGAGGACAAAGGACATCGCCGAAGCGGATACCGTCATTCTTGTCACTGAAATTCTTGCGAACGTTTTCGGTTACGACAAATTCACGGAGATAACTTCGGAGTTTGCTGTAAAGAACAAGTGGTGCGATCTCGCAACCAAAATTGACGAGAAGGTCCAGACGCTGATCGAAGTAAAGGCAATCGGTCACGAGTTGAAACAACCGCATTGCGATCAAGCGGTCTTCTATGCGGCAAATCACCCAACTTGCATGTGGGTTTTGCTAACTAATGGACAGATTTGGCGCGCGTACGCCGTCAAAAACTGCAAACCGATCGAACAGGAACTGGTCGTCGAGATTGACTTCTTAGCGCTGGATCACAAATCGGAAGACGACTTGTCGTTGCTCTATTTGTTCTGCAAGGAGGGTTGGGCAAAGTCTGCGATTGACGATTATCAGACCCAAAGGGAAGCCCTGAGCCGATATCTGATCGGTGCAGTTTTGCTATCCGAGCCGGTACTCGCCGTCGTACGGCGCGAGTTGAAGCGTGTCTCACCAGACGTACACATTGAGCAGGCAGACATTCAGCAGGTGCTCGTGAACGAAGTCATCAAACGGGATGTTCTGGACGGCGAAAAGGCGGAAGCGGCTGAGAAGAGGGTCTTCAAAGCGGCAAAGGTGGCGCTAAGAGAATCGCCGGAATGACGAAGTCTGGACACGTGGTTCACGTCCCGACAAGCCCATCCAGGGGTAAGGCCGATGCGACCGGTCAGTGAGATGCAATTCGCAGTGGTGGACGTTGAAACGACCGGATTTGCGGCGAATCGGGCCGATCGCATTATTGAGATCGCGGTTCTTCGCGTTACGGCCGATGGAACAATTCATGACGAGTACGTGAGTTTAATTAACCCCGGCCGCGACCTAGGGCCCACGCACGTTCACGGCATCACGGGCGCGGACGTCCTCGATGCTCCTCGGTTTTCCGACGTGGCCGGCGATGTCGTATCGAGGATGGCCAACGCAGTTATCGTTGGCCACAACGTTCGATTTGACTCCTCATTCGTGGCTGCCGAATTTGAGCGCGCGGGCCACCCGCTGCCATCCTTTCCGTCCCTCTGCACGCTCGCTCTGACGTCCACGCTCGGGCTGGGACTAACCAATAGGCAGCTCGCGGCATGCTGCGCTCATTTCGGCATCCAGATTGACGAACGCCACTCAGCGGGCTGTGACGCACGTGCGACCAGCCAACTGCTTGCCGCGTGCCTTTGTCTCGCCGTCACGAATGGGTTGGACACGCTCGAATTGCTGGGATGCCATGAGCCGTTTCCTACGAATTGGCCGAGCCTGCCAGTTACTGGGCGCTCGCATCGTCGTGGGGAGGGCCGGGCCCACCGCAGTGAGCCGCACTACCTCTCACGGTTGGTAACACAGTTAATGGGCATGGAGCAGCCTCACCAAAGCGGCAGGCTGTCTGCAGACATCGTTCAGTACCTTGCACTCTTGGACCGCGTTCTGGAAGACAGGCTTGTCACAGAAACGGAAGCTGGCGAGTTGCTCGCCGTCGCTCGCCAATGGGGGCTATCCGGCGAGCGAGTTTGCGAGTGCCATCGGACATACCTGCGCGAATTGGCATGCGCCGCGCTTGCTGACGGGGTTGTCACCGAATCGGAACGCCGCGACCTGCTAGGGGTATCCCGGTTGCTCGGATTCGACAATACGGTACTCGACTCAGTCCTAAGTGAAGTCAGGACGGAACGCGGCGGGCGGCCTGCTGGTACGCCAGCCCACACACACCATGAGTTGATTAGCAAGTCCGTTTGCTTCACTGGGGCACTAGCCTGTAGGTTGGGCGGCGAAGCGATTACTCGCGAAAACGCTCAGCAGCTTGCAGAGGCTGCGGGCTTGATAGTTGCCGATGGCGTAACCAAATCGCTAGATGTATTGGTCGTGGCCGACCCGAACAGCTTGTCGAGCAAGGCTGAGAAAGCAAGGAAGTACGGTACGCGGATAATGGCGGAACAGGCGTTTTGGCGGTCAATCGGCGTGAGCGTCGATTGACGTCCGGAAGAGCCTCAATCCACGTGTCCGGCTTTGAAAACAACGGTCTTCCCTGTTTTCGCGCAGACGATTGTGACCTCTTCGACGAACGAGATTTTCAAGTCGTCGCCGCGTAGGCCTTGCCACGTGGCGAGATATTGCAGCGATTTGCGCTTCCAGGCAAGCGTGACCAATTCGCCTTGTTTCGCCTGCGCTGCCAATTCCGGCTCCGCTACCCGCTTTGCCCTGCCGCGCTCCCAGCAGCCAATCAGCCCTTTGTCGGGACCCTGCCAGAGTTCGACGGTAGTCAGCCCCGCGCGGATCGGGCGGTCGATTGAGCGGTTCAGGTGCATTGCCATTTCGTCCCCCATTCGATCCCCCTAGCCTATCCCCGGCCAAGCGCAACGAGGAATACCGTGCCGTTTCGGGGCAGATTGTATCCGAGTTAGACTTGCCGTGCGGAAGAAGGTTTCCAAGCCTGCCAGCGTGGCCTCCGGCGATCCTTGGCATGATCACGAATCCGGATGTAGCGTCGTTTCCCCTATCCGTGTCATCAGTGCGATCCGTGGTTGCTTAATTCGTGGTCTCCTCCTGAGCCCGTTGGCTCTTGAACCCACGGTCCCGGCTAGCTCTTTTCCCAGACGGTCAGGTACTGCGGGCTTTCGTTATTCTTGATGCCGACCTTGGTGATTTCGGTGCTTTTCTCGGCCGCCGCGGCAAAGGTCTTGGCGTCGGCGAACTCCTCGAACTCGAAGCCGAAGGGTGCGTCGCCTTTGAAGACCCAGACCGTGTACACGACGCTCGCGGTGCTCCCGGCGCTGGGTGTCGGCTGGGCGTGGTGAGCATCCCAATCGCGCTTGATCCACTGGTAAGCGTGCCGGAGCGAGTCGGCATACGTCGGCAGCGGTGAACCGCCGATAAATCGCGAGCACGTGTGCCGCGGCATGTCCGCCAGGTCTTTGAAGGCCTCGCTGCACCAGATCACGAAGGCGGGCTTGTCCGGCTGCTCGGGACTGGCAACTTCGGCAATCTCCAGCCGAAAGTATTGGCCGCCATACTTCAGAACGTGGGACATAGAACCCCTTTTCGTTGCATTGGCCAAAACGGCTTAATTCCGGCCCGAAAAGGCCGAAGGCCCGCTTAGCGGGGCCGGCCTTTCGGCGGATTATACCGCATCGGCAAACCACTGCGCCAACGCCCGGCCGCCGATTGGCGGCCGTAGCTGCCGCTGTCCGCCACGGCTATATTCCGAGCAACACGACGGTGCCCCCATACTGGCCGTT
>DASXEJ010000175.1 GCA_036490175.1 Pirellulales bacterium
ACTAATGCAAGGCATGGCGACGGAATGAAAACCCCGCCGACGCGGCGGGGGGCGTGTGAAGAGCTTGTGATCCTTGCCGTTCGCGCGGCTGTGCCGGCTAACGAATTCGCGCCGCAGCTTGCGGGCGATGCCGGTGGTCGCCCGCTGAAGCGACTCACAGGGGCTTGCTCCAATGCTGCGAGCCTTCGAGGCCGGGTTCCATATTCCAAGATACGGAACTCGGTGTTGCATTTGTGGGTTTTGTTATTGATCGTTCCGCAAGGAGGCTCCAATGAAGAGACCCTTGATAAGCGTGCTGCTTGCGGTCGGAGCAGCAATATTGACCGCTGCTCCCGCATTCGCGGACTACTACATTGTGAGAGAGGGTTTGGCCGACCCCTGCAAGGTGGTCGACAGCCGGCCACTGGACGGCAAGACCATTGTGGGCGGCGACCGCACCTATACGAACCGAGCAGCAGCCGAGAAGCAGTTGCCCCTTCTGTGCAAAAGCGAATAAGCGGCTGGACAGAAGACGTGGAGGCATCTTGTCGGGCGAGAAAAAGCCCCGCGCGAGCGGGGCTCAGAGAAATAACGTAGGGTTAAGCTCGGCTGTCGAGCGACAATCCTATGCTGAAGGCTTTTTGACGAGTGGCGCCTTCGGTGCGCCTGAGCGACTTCGCGATCGCTCCAGCGGGCCGTTTTTTCTTGGCCATGGCTTTGAGGGTGCGGACGTGCTCCGTGCTCCAGGCAATTTTTCGCTTCTTTGGCATTTACATCTCCAAATCTAACAAATGAGAATCGGCTTATAGCGGCGAGGGAACTTAAAATAAAGACGCACACGCGGTTTTCTATGATTTCCGTTTTTTGTGCGCCGGCTCGGAGGCGCTTGGAGCCTTATAACGCACCACTTGGCCCAATCATCCGGTCGAGCAAGCATTTTTGCTGCATATGAGGGCACGCGCCGTCGAAGCTACGGGCCCTAAAGAAGCCGGCGCAAGGGCGGCGCCGATCAGAGCCAAATAGGCAATGGCGAGGACAGAGAAGAAGACCTTTCCGGAGATCATCAAGTGCCTCCAAATGAAAATAAATCAAGGGACAGCTACATCTGACGACGGCGGGGTGCAACAACTGAGATCAGTAAGCTTGTGCCGAGCCACGGCTGCGAGGAAAATTGGGCCGAGTACTGTTATATCGTGTGGGGTTTCATCAACTGCGTCCCAACTTGTTTCGGTTACGACGCCAGCGTCATTAGGATCGCCCTGCCAATACACGAGCGAACCTTTCTTAAGTGATTTGGATTCGTTAGGCGTCATCGGCGCACACGGTACCTGCACGGGCCGCATCAGCCGCCGTATTGGTGGCTGACTCCGCGTGTCACTCGGCGTGGGGTCCCGACGCCGATCGGCACGCTAAGTTGTTGATCCATTTCACATCTGGGGGGTCACACTTCCGCGCTTATTCACAGCCATACGGCTAAATAAGCCTTTGAAGGCGCGTTATACAATGCCATCAGGTGAGGTTTCGACAGATGGGTAAAGTCATCAGCAGTTCCGACACTGGAGATTGTGACGACGTGGCGAGCCCGCTTCCAGGATTCTTTGAAGGCACGGAAATGCCGAATGCCGGCTGGTGGGAGGCGCTGTGGGCCGATCCTGCCGTGGTCCTGGCCAGCGTTGGCGTAAAGCCGAACATGGCGGTCATGGATTTATGTTCAGGCGACGGCTGGTTCACGCTGCAACTTGCGAAGCTTGCGCGGCATGTCGTTGCAATCGATATCGACACAAATCTGCTGAAAGTGGCGCGGCATCGTCTCGCTGAAAGTGCTATCACGAATTGCGATTTCGTTGCGGGGAATGCTTACGAACTCACCCGACTCTGGCCGAATCCAGTTGATTTTGTGTTCCTGGCAAACGCCTTTCATGGTGTGCCGGATCGAGAGCGGCTGGCTCATTCGGTTCACGATGCGCTCGCACCAACGGGGCTGTTTGCGGTGGTGAACTGGCATAAGCGGCCGCGCGAGGAAACCACGGTCCTGGGACAACCGCGCGGTCCAAGGACCAAATTGAGAATCTCGCCGGAACAGACCTCTCGTGCCGTCGAGGCGGGCGGCCTCAAACTCGTTCGGGTCGTCGAAGTGCCGCCATATCATTATTGCGCAGTCTATCAACGCCGAGCATCCTGAATCCCATGCCGCTACCGGTTAACAAGAATCCATTGTCGCGGTCCGTCTTCCTACCTACGGCGCTGCTGAGAGAAGCGCGCCGGCAAAAGCGCCTGGCATCGGTCGATGTGCCGGCAACCTGCGTTCTGGACCCCGACGGCGATATCGTACGCCGATTGCGGCAGACAGGTCTGGCGCAGCCGTTTGAAAACTGGCCGTGCTATCACACAGCGCTCGATACATTCGTGCTTGGCGGTCTGACAGTCGGGATTGTCGG
>DASXEJ010000176.1 GCA_036490175.1 Pirellulales bacterium
TCTGGGTTGAATCGACCGACACCTGAGCCGACATTTTTACTGCCGCTCCCGTCAATGTTAACAACCCAAGCGACATTGTCATTGGTCACAAGCAATTGTTTGTCGTCGATGGACCAGTCGGGATGCATGCCCTCGACTAAGGATCGCGGTTCTGAGCCATCGGCATTTGCGATGAATACTTCCTGGCCACCGGAAGATTCGTTTTTGGCATAGAAGGCGATCCTTTTGCCGTCGTGCGACCAGCGAGGTCCAAGAAGTGGAAGATACTGCCGGAGTGAAACTAATTCCCGAGGTTTGCTGCCGTCGGCATTCATGACCCAAATTGTGGATCCTCCGTGGCGACCATTTGTTCTCACTGCTGTTTGGCCTGTCGATCGTGGCCCGGCCGCCGAGAGTGGCGCAGGAAACATGGCCATGCCAACCATCAAGAGTCCGAAAGAAGACCAGCAGCAATTAGGGACGGCAGTCATGGTTCAACCTATGAAGTCTTGGCCGGCACGTGATGCAAACGACAGAGGTTGCGGCACACTTGGGCGCTGCGAAAATCCCGAAAAGCAGCATACGTCGATAGTCATGGGAATGCATTCCAGCATCATAATCGTTCTGCCGACCCACGACGCCAGCCGATCATTCCCACGACTACCGAGATGTCATGCTCGCCAGCCCAAGTTTAAGAACGGAAACGGCGGTCGTCCCATTTACTCACGTCTGCTTAACACTTGCAAATAAGAATTGCTTCGTGATGCGGCGTGCGTGCGGGAATCCATTTTAGATTCCCACACGAATTCGATACAAAAGCAATTGCATCAAGCCAAGCGTCCAATAAATCTGCGCAGCTGCCGACGGCAGAATAGGTTACGGGAGTTTTTATCGAAGACGTCCGAATGTGGCCGAGCACCGCCGAGGTTGCAGCCGAACTCTAGCTCGCCCTGGCCGCGACGATCGCCGCTGCCAGGGCGAGCTTGTGATCATTGCTCCAGGGCGGCCCGATGGATTTTCTCAGTTGGACGGAATGGGCCTCGAAGTCCTCGATGCACAGCGCTTGGCTTGCTGAACCGAACACCTTTTTTGCGTCGAACCAGTGAACGGTCCAGCCGCGCTCTTCGGCCGCGGCGGCGAGCGCCCTGCGGTACATCACCCAGTCGGCCACATTCTGCGCCCGATAGTCGTTGATCCGCTCGGCAATGGTTGGTGGCAGCGTCGGGCACTGGCGCAGCGCCACGCCAACGATTCGCCCGGGCAGGTGCATCGCGACCGCGTCAAGGACGAGCTTTGCATGCCGTTCCGCCGATTGCTGCACGCGTTCGACTAGCGCGACGGCTTCGTCTATAGGAAGCGACTGCCCCTCACTGTGGTGTGGAATCTTTGGGAGGTGCTCGTCCGCCAGTTCGACGCGGCGGCGGTCGAGGAGCGTCCCGTCGGCGGCGACCGTCACCAGTACCGCCCAACCGCCATGATCCGAGACGCCGATGATCGCGTCGTCCTTCGACATGATGCTCCTGCGGTGCGCGCACTTTCGGACTCTTTCACGTCGATCGGGTCGGCTGTTTGACGTAACTGCAATCCGGTCAACGGTTGGTCGATTGACGTCCGTACGATAACGCAACAAAGCGGTTCTGGTAAGCGACGGCGTCCTTCAGATGGCATTTCGTCTACGCAGGATGCAAATGCCATCGTGCAGGTCGAGATTGGGATTTGCGGGCGGCGTCTTTGATTTGCCGCGCCTGAAGAGTGACCTAAAATTGCAGAATCATTGTTCATGCTGGCAGATGCGAGTGGGGCTAAATGGCGAATCGCAAATGTTTACAGCGTCGCATCTGGCGCCTGATCTTTCGCGAACATCGGCCGTTTTCGATCGAGTGCGCGCTGTTGGCGAGCATGATCCTGCTGATGGGCATATCGGTCGCCAAAACGGCGGGCAGCTTCGTCGAAGCGCAGTTTGCCAAGGTCGCGGCCGTGCTCGGATCTTAGGCGTCACTGTTTCGGCTGCGCCGCACGACCGATCTGCGTTGATGACCCGCAACGCTAGTTCTATTTGACGACGTGCGTCTTATGGAATGGCGCCGTTGCCGCCAGCGTTTTTTCATCCGTGGCGGGGTCATTCTTCGAGGGCGTCTCGCAAGCTTGTGCGGGAGTGGGCATCTGCGAAGTTACATCTTGAGGCTTCAGCGGGGTTGCCCTCGTCGGGGCACCCGGCCGCGCCAAGGTGCCGCTCAAGATATTCGGGCCAAACGTCGATGCTGAAAATGCGAGACTCTTTCTGCCCAACGCGCAGGCGGGAACGATTGGTTCGTAGCCGTGCGTCTACCAGGTCACGGACTTTCGGACCGAAAAGAGCAGAATATGCGTCGCAATTTTTCTTGGATTGCGATCAGCGGGGCCATGCTGCTCGTTCTCGACGGCTGCCAGGTGGGAGCCTGGTCGACACCGTCGCAAGAACACCGCATTTTTATGCGCAACTTGGCCTCGTCGCTCGATAATCGTGACTCCACTCTGTGGGTCACGCGTCCAAACGTCTACGGCGCCGAAATCAATAACGGCAGGACGCGAGGATTCACTTCGTCGGGGAGAAGATGAAATACTGACACGGGTAAAGTCTCTGGTCGATGCGAGATCATGGCATTAGAGACATCCTTTGACGTGGCGGCGGGTCGCGTAGCCTCGCACATTCGGGCGCGCCCTGCCCATTCTCATTGTTCCCGAACCGTGGGCGGGGGACACCGGCTCAGCGCCGTTGCGGCGGATAGCTGAGCAACTGGCGACGCTGAATATCAACGCGCTGCGCACGAACAACCTCTTCCAGTCGCTTGCGCTCGCGATGCTCGCCTGCGCCCCACGCCAAGACGCCCAGCAAGGTTACCGCGAATAGCATCGCTCCCAATCGAAATTGGAACCAGCGGCGGCGTGGCTTTGGTGTGGATTCAGCCATGCCTACATTCTATACGAACTTACCGGGTGAATACCCGCGCTGTGCGAACAGTATAAGGCAGCTTGAATTTCGCTGGCGCTGGAGATAGTCTAGTCAGCGTAACACCCTTGCCGTTTTTCCTGGGCCCAGTGCGCATGAACAGTTTTCTATCGAAGGATCGGTTGTGCTTTTTGCTGCTGGCCGTATCGATCGGCATTGGATTGGGCGGGACGTATGGTGCCGAAAACGGACAGCCGGTAGCGGGCATGGCCGTAGGAGTCGTGGTCTGCATTGTCGCCTCGGAACTCTTGCAGCGGCTATTTCTCGTGCCGGATTCCAAAGACTCTGCGCCCGCAACCGATGCGCGGGGAACGACACCGCGACGTTGATGCTGGGATCATCCGTGGGCACGCCACGCCTTGTCCGTGGCGACGCTTGGGCCATGTCTCGTGGTGATTTCGCCCGATCGCGCGCCAGACGAGGCTTATGCCCGCCGACCTAGCTCTCTGACACACAGCGGAATCGCAAGCGAGCCGATTCACACGGCCACGCGACAGGGCAGCAGACCGCCGAGGGGCGTGCACGATGCACCGCGTCCGCCGCATAAGTTTCCGGCAAAAAAGCTTGACATGGAGTCCTGTCCCACTATCCTCAACGCACTTTGCCAGGGGCGGTAAAGATCTACGCGTCGCGACGAGGAGCTTGCGTATGTAATGAAAAATGGGGAGCGTTAAATCCGAAAGGGCTGGTGCTATGAGTATCCACAAGTCGGGTGTTGTGACAGCCGTAGCCATCACGTTGCTATGCACTTCTATTGCTCGGGGCACAATTACGGCCTGGAAGATCGATGCGACCCAGAGCACATTGACGCTCGACATCAATAAGATCACGGCGCCGGCAAACGCGCTCTTTCCTGGTTCCCCCGCGTACATCAACGGCGATATCGATTTGGGTGACGCGCTGGGCTTCCAGGCGCAGATGTCGGTGCGCAACGAAGTCTCGGACGCGGCTTGGGGCACGAACCCCGATCCAGATTCACCGGCCGCGCCGGGCAATTCGACAAAAATCGGCGGCACGATTTCGACCAGTTATGTCGACTCAGGCGTGAATCATTCCATTCAGTTTCTCAGTGGTGCGGCCAACGGCACCGTGATCACCGCGGCCAATGGTGGCAACTATGCCCCCAACGTCGCCGACTGGAATCCTTCGATTCCGACCCCGCCCTTTAATGGCGAGGGCGGATTTACAAATGTGGGATTTTCCCCGGGCGTCTTTGGCGCCGAGGCGTATATTCCGCAGATGAGTCAGGCCGTGGGCTTCCTGTCGCAACAGAACGTGTCGATGGACCTTTTGAGCAACAAGCTGGGAATCAGCGGTGCAGGGACTTTCGCTGCCAACCAGACGGTCATCGGCATGTCGCAATCAGATCTTGCTTTTCAAAGCCTCACACAGCAGCAAAACGGCATCACCGACTTCTACAACACGGGCGTCAACACATCATCCGCGTTGGAGGGGGCGAATACGTTTTCGACCGGGATCATTCAGAATCTAGGCGGGAGCCAACGAGAATTGGCCTACAACTACTCGCTGCAGGTCTTCTTGGATGTTGGGTCGCTAGGCGGCGTTAACTTGGTTTTTCCTTTGATAGAGCATGGAACGATCGTCGCCACGGCGACGATTGCCGAGCCCGGAGACGTCAACAATGACGGAGTCGTGAACGGGCTTGATATCAATCAGATTGCCGGCCACTGGTTACTTTCCGGACCGAGTGCGGCGGACGCCAATGGCGACGGCGTTGTCAATGGACTCGACATCAACTTAATCGCCGGCAACTGGCTGCATTCGGCGGGAGGCGGTTCCGGCGGGATTGGCGCAGCCGTGCCCGAGCCCTCGAGCTTGATCCTGGGAATTCTGGCGGCGTTGGGGCTGGCGTTGCGTCGATCACGAGCCTGCTGATCGGCGAAGTCGCGCCGGTATGTACGGTTGACTACGATCCGCTATGTGACGCCTCGGCAGCTGCCGTTGCTTCGGCAGCTTGCTGCGTGAGGGTCTGTGTGCTCTGCCCCCGCGTCGAAACAAGCGCCGTCGGAGCACCGCGCCCGTAACCCTTCATCGGATTGTTCCACAGAATCTCACCCGTCAGCGGATCAAGGCAAAAGATATAGCCGTTGGTCGAGACGATCAGCCGATCGCCGTCCAAGAGCAGTGTGACATAGCCGGATTTCAACTGGTTGTTCGACCAGACGATGTCGCCGGTCCGCCGGTCGAGTGCGACAGCGTAACCGTTCAGGCCGACGAAAATCAGTTGGTCGATTGTCATGGTTACTTTCTGTCAAAAAAAAATGCGCAGCGACAATCGCGACGTTCCTTTTTTAGTGCGTCCGGTGGCCCTAATTTTACTTGGCGCTTATGGCGTGGCTAGCATTTTTATCTCGACATCAGCATGCGACTTAACCCTGGTGCTTGGCGCCGCGGTAAGAGCGGTATAATCATGCCGGGCGCAGCCGGGTAGACGATCCTTCA
>DASXEJ010000177.1 GCA_036490175.1 Pirellulales bacterium
GGAGCGATGGGCGCAAATGCCTGTTGCTCTTCCTCGTTGGGTTGATTGCCGATCAATCGAGAGAGAGTGGGGGCGCCCGCAATGCCGGTTCAAATGCGCCCTCGCCAGTCGTGGCGCAGTCCGAGACGCCGCGGCTAGGGCACTGCGCGGCGCGCGAACGCTGTCAGGAGTTTAGAGGTCGTGGATGCATGTTCGTATCTGCCACCAACTATCAAAAGGGTGCTTGCGAGGATCACTTTAGCGCAATGCGGACTGCGAACACACTGCCGAGTACGATGCCGGGCAGTGAACCGGCGAGCAAGGACCTGATGATGGCCCAATGAACCGATCCGACGGCCCAGCGGCCCAGACCTGCCACGAGGTCAGCACTATGTCGGAGCCGACGATTTTTGCTGTCGGCATTTTTGGATAGAGAATTAGCAGCGCGACGACGTCAATCGCGCCAGCCCCGATCGAAGAAACGGTCCCTAACACGCCCAACGTCGCACCAACCACGACGGTCCAAATGGTTGTACGCCATGGTGACAATTTGGCCGTCCGTGGCCGTGCCGGGCGCACGACCCACTCGAATGCCCTGGCGATTGCCGTGGCGAAAGCGCGCCGCACAGGACAAGCGTAATGGCGCTTTGGGCACCCGCACTGTTCAGATCAAAATCCGACAGGACAAGTACGGTCGTCGCCGTTGCGGGAACGCTACCCGTTGCCAGCCTACCGACAACACGCCAGTCTATTGAGCGGGAGAGACCATGGACGAAGCTTCCAGTGGTTTTTGTCGCCGCAGCATAGAAAAGGTCGGTACCGACGGCCGTGGGCGCATGCACTCCGAACAATAAGATCAACAGTGGCGTCATCAAAGAGCCGCCGACCACGCCAGTCATGCCGACAAGCATGCCGACCACAAAACCCGATAGCGAAAACAGCGGATCGATCATCCCCGACCCCACGCAATACCCACGGCACGTCAATTCAAGCACAGTTGGCTTCCCAGCGCACCAGCGGCGCGGCGTCGGTGCGCCGAAGACGGTGAAGCGCGCGCCGGTAAGGATCTGCTGTCAGCTCCGGAGAAGGCTATTCGGTTGGTGGTGAACCAGTTATTGGCGAAGGCCAGGGCGCCGGCGAGATACCACGGACCTTGCCGTGTTATGCCGTGGATACCGGCGAGAAATGCGTCGCTGCGGCCGGTGCCGAGGGCATTTGCGAGGTTCCAGTTGGTACCACCCCCGGCAAGCGAAAAGCCGAGCATCGTGTCAGGCGAGGAGTGATAGTCCATGCCGCCGGCGTAGCCGTAGGTGCTGGTCGCGACGTTGTTTGAGCCGATGACCGGATCGCCATTCGCCGTGGCGCTGCCGCCGAAGCCCGAAGCCCACGCGGTCCAGCGCCGATCAAAGCTCGTCGCCGGCGGCGCCTTGAGCAAGCCCGCATAGGCCCAGCGCAACATCGGGGGGCAGGCCGGCTCGCTGGTCCGGGGCAAAGCCGAGAGCGCCGCCATCCCTCCCGCCGCTACCGACGTAGCCTGAAGGATCGAGCATCAGCGTCAAGAACTCGTTCATCAGTTCGAAGGTGCCGCGCTCCGCGCCTGTCGCGCTTTCGCCATCGAGTGCAGTCAGAGCATTTGCGAGATTCGCGCCGGTGAGATTGAAAATATTTGCGAAGCCAAGCGACAGCGTCCCACCCGAATTAAAGACATGTTGAGTGCGCCGGCGATGCCTTGCTGGTTGGCGTTGAGGTTGGTGCCGCTTCCCAGCGAGGCGCTCAAATCGAGCAACACATCCGTCGGCGTATAACTCAGGCTGACACCAAAGTTCGGCGGATTGACCGTCACCAAGTTACTGAACGTGGTGCCGTTCAGTCCGCCAGAGTGCAAAATGTCGTATGGTTTTCCACTCAGATAGCCTCCAGATTCGAAATTGGCTTGGACCGTGCCCGCAAGGCTGGCGGTGCCAGCGATGTTCGCCATCGTGGCCTGAGATGGATTGAGGGACACCACATAGAGCGCGCCGGACTGCAGCGACAGATTTCCGGCTATGGCCAATGACGTACCGGGTACCCCGGGCAAACCCGGAATTAAGGCGGCGCTCGAAGCAACGCTGACCGGTGCATTAATGCTGCCGGAACCACTCAAAACGCCGCCACCGCTCACGGCGACGCTTGACGTGCCGGTCAGTGCCCCGCTGACTTCCAGCATGCCGTCCTGAACGCTGGTCGAACCCGTATAGCTGTTGGTGCCCGAGAGCGTGAGCGTGCCTGAACCGATCTTTACGAGCGATCCTCCGGAAGCCCCGCCGCTGAGGCAGTTGCTGGCGTTTCCGCAGTCGCTGATGGCGCCGCCGACTAACGTATCGAGATTGTTACTGCCCACGATCAGCCGGTTAGCCCCAAGATAGAAATTACCCGCCCCCTCGATCGATCCAGCAGACAGCACGCCTGAATTCAGGGCGGATATATCTAAGACCGCTTCGCTATTCGCAACAAAGCGAGCGCTGCCGCCTGTAGACAAGCCTTCAAACACGATCGAGGAGCCAGTGTTCGCAACAATCGTGGCATTGTCTGCTGTTGACGATTGCGCAAAGCTCGCAGACGCACCGTTGCTGAGCGTAATGTTCGCGGTACCGGCACTGGCTGTCTGAGTGAATCCGACGCCAATGTAACTTGCGGTTATCTTGGCATTCCCTGCTGTGCTGTTAGAGATAAATTCGATTTCCGACGAGGACGCGTTGATTGTTGCATTTGCTGCAGTGCTTGACCCGGTGAAATCTATTATCCGGGCATCGGAGGCTGCAATCGCGGCATTCCCTGCTGAGCTATTGCCGCTGAAAACCAATCCGCTGTTGAAGGGAAGGTTCACAGTTGCGTTGCCGGCCGTGCTCATGCCGGTGAAGGACAGTTGCCCCGAGCCGCCGATCGTGATCGCCGCATTCCCAGCTGTGCTCGTATTATTGAAAGTTATCGTATTGTTGGAGTTGCTGCAGGCACCCCCCGGCGGGGCCGTGCACGCGGTCGCCAGCGAGGCATTCCCCGCGGTCGCGCTGTTATTGAAGACTATGCCTGCGGGGCCGCCCGTGCCGGCATTGTTGACGACGAAGGAAGCGTTGCTGGAGTTTCCAACAAGGCCGCTGCCGTTGATATCGAGGAATACTTCGTTATTGATATCGAAATTATAAGTCGTGCCACCACTCAACGACATCGCATTGATGCTCGTCGTCGGCTGCGAGAACGTTACGGTAGTGAGGCTTGACGATGCAAAGCTTGCGGTGTTGCTCGGAACCGAGCCGGTCGACCAATTCGCCCCGGTGTTCCAGTCGCCCGAGGTTGGATTAGCGAGCCAAGCGGCATCTTGAGCAAAGGCAGCTGCGCCATGCAAAACAGCGGCGGCAACGACTGCAAAGCAAACCGCGCTGTTGCGTGATCGGGCCGCATTGAGCCAAGTTCGCGGCAGAAGAGCAGGCAATCCCTTGAGCGAGAGCCCCCGTCGCGCCCTGCGGCGAAGCGGCAGGCAACCAAACAGGGTATCGGCTAAGCATGCCGGTCGGCGCATTTGCACCTGCGCTGGAGTGCTGGACCAAGTGATCGCCGCCGGAGACTTCGGGCGGTGCCTTTGTGCCAAGAACCGCTGCTTCCCAGAAATCGCTAATTCCCGCGAATCGCTCGCTCTCCAAACCATTATCCCACCAAAGCAACCGCTCCACCAAACCCGCCAAGCAAGCAGAAACGAAGCCTGGCTTGTTTGTGCAGGTGGTGCGCTTTCCCCGCGATCGAAATACGCTCGGGGCTTCAATCCCGGCGCTGCCGGCGCGGCAGGTTGGCGACGAGCATCGCCGGGGCCATCGCGCGTGCCATGCCACGGAGCCGGAAATGAGGTTTGCTTTAGCGAAGGGTGATGGCGGGGTATCGGAGACCGGCAGGGGTGGGATCGCCGTGCGTGTCCCAGCTCTGTCACGAGCCTGCGGGTCGACCGTTCGGCAGCGACCGCTCACTCTGGGCCCGCAACAGAACAGGCTTTGTCAGGAACAAATAGCGGTTGCGCTGTCGACGCGCGACACAGCTACAAACCTACTCCGCACTAAACCGCCGCCTGCCGCGACGGCTTCGGACTTCTCCGCTTTTGCCGAAATGAGATCAGGCGGCCGAGGATGCCATTCGAAGCTTCTGCCGTCGGCAGCCCAAAAAGCCTAAGCCGGCAAGGGCCGAAAGCATCATGATCCAACCCGAAGGCAGTGGTGTCGGGGTGATGGCAAACGACGTGAACGTAGCGTCGGCTGGGCCCGTCGCGTAAGCCGAATAAAGTCCATCGTTGTACCCGTTGCCTAGCGGGTCGCTCTGACTCGGGAGGGGATCGAAAAAGAACCCGGAGGTTAGGCTGCCGTTGATCTGCGTTGCCGCCAAAATGGTTTCGAAGGTGCCCTCCGCGCCATTTACAATCGTCGGATCAAAGGCATTCGTGACCGTGTTGTACGAAAAGGAGTCGTAGTCTGATCCGGGAACACCGCCATTCGCGAATGCCAGATTATAGGTTTGACCGGCGATCGTAATGGAGAAAGCGCTCAGATCTGCGTAGTTGAGCGTCCCCGAGAGCGAAGAGTCGTAGCTGAAAAATCCTGTCGCTATGACAGTGCTGCCATCTGAAAAGGTAAAGTCGTCGGTGGTGGTCGAAGCAGCGGCCGGCAGCGTCCAAAACAAAGACGCAAGGGCAATGGCCAATATAAAAGGTTTGCTCATGACAACGCTCCCCTTAGTCCTGGTGTTACAGGGCTGCCGCACAACCTTAATAACTCTATAACGCGCTGATTGCAAGCAGTCGGGCTACCACCACACAACTGCGGGGCCAAGGTCACGATGGCGGTGACGATATTGAATCTCCAGGTTTTTCAACGTGATAAGATGTGCGAGCACCCGCACAAGGTTCCACTCTTGGAACTTTTCGCGGCGGTGGGAGGCAGCCTGAGGGTTGCGGCACTGCAAGACGGGTAACGGTGCTGGTGAAACGCTAGCTACGCCAGGGAGTGCTCGGCGTGAACCAGTTCATCGCGCTGCCGCTTGGGCTCTACGTTAGGTCTGCGGGTCGACGGTAAGCTGCCGATCGCAAGCTCTGGGCTATCGGACGCGGAGCAAGCTATACAGGTAACCGACGAGCTGCCAACGCGCGGCGCTGCTTGCGGGCACTGGCGGACCAGCGATTGAGTCAACGCCTGCGAGTTAGTTTGACCTAAGACCCGTGCTGAAACTCCCGCACGGCGTCGCCGCGTGTGTGGCGGCCTTTTGACGGCCATTCACCGCTCGCAGCAAAATGCGCGGCTTGGCCGAGAATTCCCTCGGCAAATAAAGACGCCATGTGAGTAAGCTGCCGGCGATCAGGCTGCTGCAATTTCAACGTTACGCTTCGTCATTCCGCGCCATGCAAAAAAGCCGAAGCCGAGAAGCCCCGCTATCATCGTTGTCCAAGTCGCTGGCAACGGAGTAGCCGCAACTTCTGTAATGCTGAGATCCCCACGAAATTCAGCATTGACGTTGTTGGAATTGTCGCTGGACACCGCAGCGCTCCCACCGTCAACGTAAAGATTAAACTCCGTTGGGCTAAGGGGAGGCGAGCCGTTGATGGGCGCA
>DASXEJ010000178.1 GCA_036490175.1 Pirellulales bacterium
GACGGCGAACCGCTACATGCCGCCGCGTTCGATTTCGTGGTCGCGCCGCGGGCGCTTTCTTTCTATTTGCCGACAAAATCGCCCGTCGTTCGCATACGCAGTTAATCTCGGCCGACTGCTGCGGTTTTCAACGCAGACGCGACGATGTCAGGGCATCTTTCCGAGTTGACATCCGCGTGGGCAATGTGTGCTCGCAGGAGGCACGATTTCATGGCACTCGTTATCGACGAGATAGACCGCGCAGCACCAGCGCGACGTCCTCTGGACCGACCGGCCGGGTATCATCGCTGGCATAATTTGCTGTTCGTTCACTGGCGCCTCGATCCGGCCATAATCGAGCCCATGCTGCCGCGTGGTCTTTCGCTCGACACCTGGGATGGAAGCGCCTGGATTGGCCTTGTGCCGTTTGCGATCTCGGGGCTGCGGCCGTATTGGTTTCTGCCTGTGCCCGGCGTAAGTGCCTTTAACGAGATCAATGTGCGCACGTACGTGTATTATCGAGGCGGCAATCCTGGGGTTTGGTTCTTCAGTCTCGATGCCACGAGCGTTCTGGCCGCACGCGTGGCCCGATGGCGGTGGCGACTGAATTACTTTTCGACTGACATGCGGTTGCGGCAATCCGGAGATATCATTCATTACGAAGCTCTGCGGCGGCAGCGCGGCTCCAAGGCCGGCGCGAGGGTCGTGGCTAGAATTGGCACGCAGCTTGATCAGGGGCCAGAGCAGCGAGTACCTGGCCAGGCTAAGCCGGGGACTCTCACGCACTTCTTGCTTGACCGTTACATTCTGTACGCGCAGCAAGGGGCCGGCCCGCTTTTCACAGCGCAGGTCCATCATGCCCCCTATTGCGTGAGGGAAGCGCACCTGCTCGCCTGCGAGCAAACGATGCTGGCCGCCAGCGGCATCATGCCTGATGAACCTCCCTCCCATGTAGCGTATTGCGAACGAGCCGACGTCGAGGTGTTCCCCTTGCGCCGTGTGTGAGTACGATTAGGTTGTCGCGCGGTTCACGCGCAAGCTCACCATGGCGATGCTGAGGCACAGAGAACACTAGAAACGATGAGACGCGAGTGCGGGTTGCCGAACGCTAAGGAGCAATGTCTCGTCGGCATACAGATCGACATTTCGCATTCGATATTTATTAATTCGTCTGCCCGCGCATTTTCGGCTTGAGAGCTGCATGACTTCGATCCCTCTGCCGATGCGCGAGCCGCGAGCCACCTATATTCATGTGCCGTTTTGCCGCCATCATTGCGGGTATTGCAATTTCACGGTCGTGGCCGGCCGGGACGACCTTGTCGATCAATATGTTGTGGCGCTCGATCGCGAACTGGCAGGGCTGGGTGGGCCGCGCACCGTCGAGACTCTGTTTATTGGCGGCGGAACGCCCACACATCTGCCGCCGGCCAGCCTTGAACGATTGCTGACGACCGTCCGTCGTTGGTTTGTCCTGACGAACGGCGGCGAATTTAGTGTCGAGGCAAATCCAATTGATGTCTCTCCGGAGGTGGTGCGCATCCTGGCCGATCACGGCGTCACGCGCATCAGTATCGGCGCTCAATCATTCGCGCCGGACACATTGCAAAAACTCGAACGCGATCACGGGCCGGTCGAAATTGTCAATGCGGTTACGGTCGCGCGTGCGATCGGCTTGGATGTATCGCTTGATCTGATTTTTGCCGCGCCCGATGAAACGAAGGTGCGTTGGCAGGCAGATTTGGATCAGGCGTTGCAACTGGCGCCCGATCACATCTCGACGTATGGGCTGACGTACGAGCGCGGCACGACGTTCTGGGGCCGGCTCACGCGCGGCGATCTGGCTCGAGCTGATGAAGGCGTCGAGCGCGAGATGTATTTGACCGCAATCGACACGCTCGTCGCGGCGGGCTTCGAGCATTACGAGGTGTCGAATTTTGCCCGGCCCGGGCATCGCTGCCGGCATAATGAAGTGTATTGGGCTGGCCAGAGCTACTTCGCGGCCGGGCCTGGCGCGGCGCGGTACGTCGCCGGGCGACGCGAGACGAATCATCGCAGTACGACAACCTGGCTGCGACGGGTAATGGCCGGAGAATCCCCCGTCGCCGAGCAGGAAACTCTCGACGCGGTAGATCGTGCCCGCGAAATGCTCGTCTTGGGCCTACGGCGGTTGGCCGGCGTCGATCGCGCAGAATTCCGCAGCCGCGCTGGATTTGCCGTCGACGAGCTGGGGGGCGAAGCCTTGCAGGGCTTCGTCGACCGCGGCCTGCTTGAGGACACTGGTCATGCGGTGCGGCTGTCTCGCGCGGGGCTTTTGGTCAGCGACGCTTTATGGCCGAAGCTATTACGCAAATAATGCCTGGGGAACGGTTACCCAGTAGCCGGGGCCCTGCCACGTCGGTACGATCTACCCAAACTCATGCAGGAGCCAAATATGACCGCTTTGCTTGCCGTCCTGTTGACGACCGCGATGTTAGCTGCCGACGCAGATCCGGCGCGGTGGGACAAGACGATCGCTGCGTTTGAGGAACAGGACAAGACGATGCCTCCACCACAGGAGGGAATCGTGTTCGTGGGGAGTTCGTCGATCCGCTTTTGGGATGTGAAGAAGGCGTTTCCCGATCTGCCGGTCATCAACCGCGGCTTCGGCGGCTCGCATATGGGAGATGCGACCCACTTCGCGGATCGCATCGTCATCCCCTACAAGCCACGCGTTGTGGTTGTTTTTGCCGGCGGAAACGACATTGCGTCGGGCGTCTCAGCAGAGCGGGTATGCGAAAACTTCAAATCGCTCGTCGACAAGATCCACGCTGCCTTGCCGCATACCAAGATCTATTTCGTATCGCTGTTTCCCACGGTGGCGCGGTGGAAGCTCGATAGTAAACTTCGTGAAGCAAACAGCTTGATCGAGGCCTACACCAAAACGGATCCCCGTTTGGGCTTTATCGACACGCGTACTGTCATGACCGCGCCCAGCGGTGGTCCGCGCCCGGAGCTGCTGCGGGACGATAATCTGCACATGAACCAGAAGGGCTATGCGATCTGGAATGAGATCGCGGGCCCAATCTTACGCAAAGCCTTCCAGCAAGCGTCGGCGAAGTGAGTCAAGCATGAATGACGCGAATTCCGTGAATGGGAATTGATGGTAGTTGCATCCGGCGCCACGATCTTCATCGTGATGTCAAAAACATTCGTTTGATTCCTGTCATTCATAGTTCAAACCGTTTGGAATGCGCAATCCAAATGGCTCGGTCGACACGTGTGATCATATCCGGCACGGGCGAAGCTAGAGCTGAACCGAAGTCCACACGGCGCTGCCGGCTATTCGCCGCCGGTATCGAGGACCGCCAGAAAGGCCTTTTGTGGGATGTCGACGCTGCCCACGGACTTCATGCGCTTCTTGCCTTCGCGCTGCTTGGCCCACAGTTTGCGCTTGCGTGTGATGTCGCCGCCGTAGCATTTGGCGGTGACGTTCTTGCGCATCGCCGAAATCGTTTCGCGGGCGATGATCCGGCTGCCAATGGCGGCCTGAATGGCCACTTCGAACATGTGTCGATCGATTTCGCTCCGCAGTTTCTTGACGATCGCCCGACCGCGGCGGTCGGCATCCTTGCGGTCGCAAATGATCGAAAGGGCATCAATGCGGTTTCCGCCCACCAGGATGTCCATCCGCACCAGATCGGCCGGAAAGTATCCCAACAGTTCGTAGTCCATCGTGCCGTAGCCGCGCGTGCAGCTCTTGAGCTTGTCGTGCAGGTCGTAGATCACGTCAGCCAGCGGCAAATCATAGACTAACATCGCGCGCGTCGGCGACAGGTACTCCGTGCGCACGTAAATCCCGCGGCGATCGTTGCACAATTGCATGACGGGTCCGATGACTTCGCTGGGCAGCACGAAGCTCACGCGCACGATGGGTTGGCGAAATTCCTCGATCGAGCCCGTGTCTGGAACCTTTTGCGGGTTGTAAATCCGCAGCAACTCGCCGTCCTTAGTAAGGATCTCATAGGTGACGTTAGGCGCTGTTTGCACAAGATCGAGATTCGCCTCCCCTTCGAGCCGTTGCTGGACGATCTCCATGTGCAACAGGCCCAGGAAGCCGCAGCGAAAGCCAAAGCCCAGGGCATCGCTCGTTTCGGGCTCGAACTCGAAGCTGGGGTCGTTGATGCTGAGCTTAGTCAGCGCGTCGCGGAGCTCCTCGAAGTCTTGACCATCGGAGGGATAAAGGCCGCAGAACACCATGCGCTTCGGCTCTTGATAGCCGGGAAGCGCGACCGCGGCTGGCTCGCCGGCGGTGGTCACCGTGTCACCGATGTGCACCTGGTTCAACGCCTTGATGTTGCAGATCAGGTAGCCCACCTGGCCGGCTTGCAATTGCTCGCAGGATCGGCGCTGCGGGACAAACTGGCCGAGCTCCAGCACCTCGTGAACATAGCCGGTTTTGATGAAGCGGATTTTCTGTCCCTTGCGCACGACGCCGTTCATTAACCTGACATACGTAATGGCGCCGCGGAATTCGTCGTAGTGCGAGTCGAATACCATCGCCTGTAGGGGCGCTTGCGGGTCGCCCGCCGGGGCCGGCACCCGTTCGACGATGGCCGCCAGTACGTCTTCGACTCCCTTCCCTGTTTTGCCGCTAGCCGGCAGAACGTCGGCGATGTCGATGCCCAGCACCGTCTCCATCTCCTGCATGACCTCTTCGGGCCGAGCATTGTTGAGGTCAATCTTGTTCAGCACGGGAACGATGGTCAGATTACCCGCCATGGCCGCCAGGGCATTGGCCACAGTCTGTGCTTCAACTCCCTGACAGGCGTCCACCAGCAATAGCGCCCCTTCACAGCAGGCCAAACTGCGGGAGACTTCGTATTGAAAATCCACGTGCCCGGGCGTGTCGATCAGGTTCAGCTCGTATTTGTCTCCCTTGTGTACGAAACGCATCGCCACGGCGCGCGCTTTGATTGTGATGCCGCGCTCGCGCTCTAGGTCCATGTCGTCGAGCGTTTGCTCGCGCAGCTCGCGCTTGGCGACTGTGCCAGTCACCTCCAGCAACCGATCGGCAAGAGTGCTCTTGCCGTGATCGATGTGGGCAATGATCGAGAAATTCCGAATGTGTTTACAATCGAGTTTCGACAATTTTCAGTTTTCCCTTATGCTGCCTCGCGGCACGTTCTCTGTGTCGGACGGCACGGGCCGAAGATCTGCCCCCACCGCGCGCGGACTCTTCACTACCCTTGGGAGTTCCGCGCATGTTCCTGTCTGGCGACGCCGGCAGCACCGATGAATCCTGCATCGCTACCGAGGGACGCAAAGTCGATGATGGTCCGTTCGGCGAGTACGGGAAATGCCCGGCGTTTCACCTCGTCGCGTACCGTGTCCAAGAATTGGCGACCGAGTTTCGTGTCGTGTCCTCCGAAGGTCATGGCTCCCCCTAACACGACTCCGTTAGGGTCGATCGTGTGCATCAGGTTGACAACCCCCACTGCCAGATATCGCGCCGTTTGCAAAACCAACTCCTGCGATAGGGCATCGCCCGCTTCAGCCTCGCGCGCGAGCATGAGCGGCGTCAGCGGCTCGCCGGCCGCCATTTCGACCGAGAGCGTACTGGCCCGGCCCGTCGCCAGCGCCTCCTGCATGCGACGCACTACGGCCTTGGCGCTGCAAAACGCCTCGAGATGGCCGCGCTGTCCGCACGAGCAGGCCGGCGCGTCGTCTCTGTGGTCGATGATGATGTGACCGCACTCGGCACCATGGCTGTGCTCGCCGCGGAGGACGAAGTCATCGACGACAATTCCGCAACCGATGCCGGTGCCCAGGGTGAACATCACCATGCTGCGCAGCGTGCGACCACTCCCCACCCAGAACTCGCCATACGCTGCCGCGTTGGCGTCATTCTCAAATGAGACGGGCAGTTCGCAGTACTTCTGCAACCGGTCACGGATTGGAAAGTCGGTCCAGCCTGGCAGGTTCGGTGGATCGAGCAACAATCCTGCGGGAATATCCATCGTGCCGGGCGAGCCTAGTCCCACTCGCGCCACATCGGTCGTCTTGGCTCGGGCTTGATCGATGGCCTGTTTGACGGCAGCGCCCATGCGCCGCGCCCCGTCATCCGGTCCGCGCTCGGCATCCGTTTGCAGGTTCAACCAAGATAGCGGCCGTCCCAGGTCGTCAACGACGCCGACCTTAATGCTCGTCCCCCCCAGATCGACCCCGACAAAAAGCGGTAGCTGGGCCTGCTCGCGAAGAATGAACTGATGCTGGGACATTGGGAAAGGCCAGGCGACCGGGAGGGATCGTCCATGCGCGACGCGGGATCAGAGACGGGACACAATTTGGCGGGGGCGTGGGAAGTAGAAGTATAGGAATTCGGGCGCTAAGTGGCAATCGCACCTGGGGAGCCCGCCGCTACAGTTGGCTTGCCATAAAGCACTCCAAAATCGCTATTTAGAGCCCTGAACTGGGCGACGCAACTGGATTTCCAGCGTGCTCTCTGGTAGCTTGCATGGCAACGGCAATGCGAGGGATTAGCGAGTACTACAAGTTCCGCCTTGCCGACCTACAAAACGCTGCGCCGATAGGAATCTCCCGCATCATAGCGGCGGCATTTCTTCGGTCGCCCTGGCATGGGAAGAACGTCGACCGACGTTTTGCAAGGATGTGGAACCACGGAGCCTATCCGTCTCGTAACGGGCGGCCGACGCTCTCCTATCTGCGAATTGCCCGCGCTTTGATCGAATTGCCTCGAATACGGGCCGCAAGCCGCGTCGGTATAACGTCCGTCGCTGGTACTCGGTCAGCTTGCTGGGTGGCACTCGGACGAACCCGGCCATTCGATATTTTTGGCCCGAGGAACTGACATGACTTTCGAATTTGCAAGTTGCCGTGCCCCGCAGGCTCGTTTTGAGCCGCGCGTGCTCAGCCAGGTTTTACTTGCCCAAGGAGTGGGCCGACGTACCGAAACCGGCGCAGGATATAGATACAGACGGTGCATGCTGGGCAGCTTGTGTCTGCTCTTGATAGCGGGCTCGAGCGCGGCAGTGTTCGCCGAGGTAGCGCCAGCTCAGAAGTCGATTGTCAATTCATCGCAAGCTGCCGTCGCTTCCTCAGACTCGTCGACCCTGGCTAAAGGGGTGACGATCTATCGGGATGCCTTTGGCACCCCGCACGTCGACGGCGTGAATGATGCTGCGGTCGTCTTCGGTTTTGCGTACGCGCAGGCCGAGGACTTCTTCTGGCAGATCGAAGACACCTACATCCTGTCCCTGGGGCGCTATGCCGAGATTCTGGGGCCGAAGGGTCTCAATTCCGACCTGTTGAACCGCGCGTTCGAAATCGTGCCGCGCTCGCAAGCGGACTATGAGCAACTTGAACCGGAAATCAAGACAATTTGCGAGTCGTACGTTGCCGGCCTTAATTACTATCTGGCGACGCATCCCGAAGTGAAGCCGCGGATGATCACTCACTTCGAGCCGTGGCACGTGGTGGCATTTGGGCGGCATCTGACGCTCGAGATGTGCTTTCGTTACACGCGATTGTCCAGCAACTTCATGCCGCGCACGTCGCCGTCGATTTCGGCAGCCGTGGGGTCGAATGCCTGGGCGATTGGGCCCCAGCGGACAAAATCAGGAAACGCCATGCTGATGGCCAATCCGCACCAGCCCTGGTTTGGGTTCGGGCAACTCTACGAGGCCCATCTCCGTAGCGGCGATGGGTGGAACTTTACCGGCGCCACGTTCTTTGGCAGCCCGCTACCCACGATCGGCCACAACGAGGATGTAGGCTGGAGCTTCACGGTCAATGAGCCAGACATCGCGGACGTGTGGCGCGAAACATTCGACGATCCGAACGACCCGCTGAATTACCGGTACGATGGCGGCTACCGTCGCGCCACAGAGTGGAAAGAGACGGTGCGCGTTCGCCAAGGCGTGGGGCTGAAAGATAAAAACTACACCTTCCGCAAGACGCATCATGGACCGATCGTCGCCAAGGAGGGCCAGGTGCAGTTGGCCGCTCAGGTGGCAAAGTTGTACGACGCGCTCTTATTGCGACAGATGTCCATCTTGGTGCGGGCGAAGAATGTCGGGGACTTCAAACGTGGGATGGGAACTCTTAATTTCCCCATCATGAACGCCATCTACGCCGACCGGCATGGCGACATTTTCTACCTGTATAACGGCATCATTCCTCGCCGTGATCCACAATTCGATTGGAGCAAACCGGTCGACGGCAGCGATCCTCGCACCGAATGGCAGGGTTATCTGTCGATTGACGAACTGCCCCAAGTCTTGAATCCGCAGTCGGGGTTCATTCAGAACTGCAATTCCAGTCCGTTTACCGTCACGGATGTGGGTAATCCTTCGTTGGGTGACTTCCCCACCTACCTGGCCGAGGATCGTGACGACGACAAACGCCGCGCAAAAATGTCGCGGCAGTTACTTCGCGATATGAAGGACGTAACCCTGGAAGACATTCAGCACGCGGCCTTTGACACGACTCTCTATTGGGCACAAGTCGAGTTGCCCCGCTACGCCCGCGCGCTCGAAGAATTGAAAACCAGTGACCCCAAACTGGCCGAAAGGGTGGCACCCTATCTAGACCATTTGCTTGCCTGGAACTATCGCGTTACGAAGACGTCGACGCAAGCGCCGTTGTGCATAGAGTGGTACGAGGATTTGTATGGAGGAACTTACCCAGGCGAAGTCCTCAAGCCGGCCTTTCAAGGCGATGTGCCGGCGCAGCTTGCTGCTCTAGTGAATGCGGCCGCGAAGCTACAGTCCATCTATGGCACCTGGAAGGTGGCCTATGGCGACGTCTACCGTATTCAGCGGCATGCCGACGTGGCTGAGTTTATCGATATTCCGTTCGACGACGCCCAACCCAGCCTGCCCTGCATTGGCTCGCACGGGCCGATGGGTGTCGTGTTTACACAGTACTACACTCCGCCAATTCAAATCCCTTTCGTGAAGACGATCAAGAAGCACTATGGTGTGGTCGGACTAACGTACATGGGTGTGTTCGAATTTGCGGATAAGGTGCGAGGAGGCACGCTCTTGCAATTTGGCGCAAGCGGCGATCCCCGCTCACCACATTTCTTCGATCAGGCGAAATTGCTGTCCGAGTGCAAGTTGAAGCCAGATTTGTTCGATTGGGACGAAGTGAAATCCGCCTGTCGGCGTTCGTACCATCCGGGCGAAGTGGCTCGCGAAACGGCGCGCAAGTAATCAACTACGAGACGTCATCCTAAGGTCCCCTGCGCGGCTTCTGCAATCGCGCCTAAAGTCCATGTCTATGGTGTGTCTTTGGGCTCAATTCACGGCATTTCTCGAAGGCCGGCACGATCCTTACGTGTCCTATTTGCCATTGCCCCGAGACTGACATACGTTTCAGTTGCACTTGCCGCGGAGCCCGTTCGGGCGGCGACAAGAGCCACCGGAAACCCAGGCAGCGGTTTGGCCGGCCGCCCAATCGACTCGGCACGGTTGCTCGCGTCTCGACATTCATCTCGCGATTCTCATCTATAAAAATATTCGCCGTCGTCACCTCGCACTAACTTGCAACAAAGGGCAGCCTCATGCGGACTGTGTTTGTGCCGAACGCAGAAGGTTTCGAGGAGCAGTGCGCGGCGGCTGATGGAAGGACCGCTGAACTGGCGCGGCAAGTGGCGGCGCAACTATTCGCGCGGGGTCTGCTTCATATCGTGCATTGGTTCTCTCTGGCCATGAACGAGGACGGGATACCAATCGTACGATTTAGCCCCATTGATGGAATTCTAGCGCAGATGGCGCTCGCGGATGTGGCCACTAAAGTGCGCGGCGGTCAACACGTCAATTCCAGGCTCTCGGTCAATTAGCATTTCTTTCTGTCCGGGGAAGCATCTATGCGATTCGATCAATCGGCAACAGGAGACTTGTCTATGTTTTGCGAGTGGCCCGAGCTGCCACATTGCGGTCGCGCTATCCATCGATTATTGACCGTGGGACAGGAAGAGGACAAACGCGAGGAAGGGATGGGAGTTCGCTACCCCTTCTTCCAAACCGTATCGATCGCAACCGAGAGCGGCGAGTGTCAGGTGGCCTTCTGTCGTGATATCTCGAACGACGGCATTGGTCTGATGCACAGGATGCCGATCGCGCCGGGCGAAGTATCCGTCACCTTTACATCGCGGCGTGGCTGTGTCACGAAGGTGTCCGTCCGAATTGTGTGGTGCCGTGTGGGGGGCGAAGGATGGTACATCAGCGGCGGCTACGTGTTGTCGGTGCCCACGGTAGAAGAGACCGAAAGCGAAGAGTAACTAGCAAAGTCCCATTCAGCACCAGTCTGAGTGATGGATGAATGCAGCCACCGCCCGGTCCGCGGCAGCGGTTCTCTTGGCTATTCTGTGCCTGCATGATATGCGACAATCTGGCTCGTCTCGATCTCCTCTCTGCCGGCGGCGAGGTTTCCATGACGCGCCACTTTAGCTGCGTAGTAGTGCTGCTCTGTGCATGTGTACTCGCCTTTATCACACCAGCAACAGGCCAAGAAAACTGGACCAGGTTTCGTGGCCTTGACGCAAGTGGCGTCGTTGCCGACGATCCCCGGCTGCCCGACAGTTGGAACCAAAGCACATCGGTGCAATGGAAGGCCACTATCCCCGGTTGGGGGTGGGGTAGCCCGATCATTTGGGGTGACCGGGTGTTCGTCTCGGCCGTGCACAGCGACGAGGAGTATGTAAAGCCCAAGGGAGGTCTCTATCTCGGTCTGGGACGCGGTGAGCCTCCCGATTCGGTTCACCACTGGATGGTGTATTGCCTGAGCCTGCAGACCGGCGAGTTACTTTGGAGCCGCGAAGCCCACACGGGCAAGCCGCTGATTCCGCGACATCCTAAGAACACATACGCGGCCGAGACGCCTACCACTGATGGCAAGCGCCTGTATGTGCTCTTTGGAGATGTCGGCCTTTATTGCTACCAGTTCGACGGAACGCCGGTTTGGTCCCACGAGATTCCGCCCAAAAAATCGTACTTAGGCTATGGGGCCGCTGCTTCGCCCGTCGTGCAAGGCGATCAAGTCATCATGGTATACGACAACGTCGAGGAGTCGTACATCGCCGCGCTCGACAGCGTCACGGGTTCGACGCGCTGGACGACTGCACGAGACGAAAAGAGCACTTGGGCGACACCGCTCGTTTGGCAGCACGAGGGCACAACCGAGATCGTTACCTCGGGCCGCAAGGAGATCCGATCTTATTCGCCCCGCGGCGAAGTGCTCTGGCACTTCGAAGGGCGCATGTCGTCGCTAACTATTCCGTCTCCCTTTGTTGTCGGCGACCTTTTGTATATCACATCAGGCTATTTCCAGGATAAGCAGCGGCCGGTCTATGCCATTAAGCCTGGAGCCACAGGCGACATTACCTTGGGCGAGGGGGAAAGCTCGAACGAGTTCATCAAATGGTCCCTCGATAAAATGGGGCCGTACAACACGTCGCCGATCGTCTACCGCGGCCTCTATTACACGCTATTGGATCAGGGGATGATTACGTGTCACGACGCCCAGACCGGCGAACTGGTCTTCAATCGTACGCGCTTTCCACAGGGAGCCAGCTTCACGGCCTCCCCTTGGGCATATAACGGCAAGGTGTTTTTTCTGAGCGAAGCCGGAGACACGTACGTCATGCCGGCGGGGCGCGAGTTCGCGGTCGAACGAGTCAACGCGCTCGACGAATTGTGCATTGCGACGCCTTCCATCGCGCAGGGCAAACTGCTCATTCGCACGGCGTCCCAGGTCTATTGCCTTAGCGCGGTCGGAACTCAGGAGAGTGCGGTTGGCAAGTGAGCATGTTGGCGTGGCCCAAAGGAATCGCGCCTGAGGCAATGCCCGAACGAAGCAGATGTGTGCTGACGCGGCCGCTGATCAATCGCGGCGAACAGTTGGTCAGCAGGAACTCGGGCAACTGGGCTTAGCACGACAATCGACGGCGGCGAACGGATCGTTGCCTCTATAGGCTACTTCCGTGCTCAAGTGCCGAGGCGATTTTTTCAGCAGAAGGTCGAGCGATAAAGCGTGCAGGGCGATAAATAGTTTGTACTTTTCGCTGGCCGTCGAGCAGCAGAATTGTTGGCGCTGCGCTGTCGCCGCCGTCGGGGGCCGAGTGCTGATTGATCAGGTCGATGGCGCTCGACAATTCCCGTTGGGCGTCAGATACGACCGTCAGATGGGGATAGTCCCGCTGCGTTTGCACGGCCGCGTCGACGTCCTCGATTGAGACGACGACGACATTCGCCCCCAGGCGACCGATTTGCTCGTGTTGAGCTTCCAACTCTTTGAGTTGCGTCATGCAGAAGGGGCACCATCGACCCTGAAAGAACACGAGCGCCGTCGGGCGATTCTGTTGGAAGTAGGATGCGTCAATTTCCGAGCCATCTGCAAGCGTCGCGTGAAACGCGGGAATGGTGCTCCCCGCGACCACGGGACCTTTGTAAGTCGGCAGCACCGTAGCTCCCAGCAGAAAGAACCATTCCAGTCCTGCGAGTGCAAAGCAAAAGATAGCAATGCCTAATCGGGGCAGGCGTACTGGAGCCACGGCCGCACGCAACACCAGCAACGCGGCCAGAGATCCACCTAACGGTAGATACCAAGGCGTGATTAGTAATCGAGCCCACAGGGCTTGCAGAAGGAAGATCGGGATCAGAGAAACTGCCAGGACCGTCCCGATCCAAAATAGGCGCCGCCGCGAATTGTCGCCCCCCCCACTGCCGAGCGCGATATCGGAAACTTTCGTGGGGGTATTAATTGTGGTCATGGCCATTGCTCCGCGACGAGTTTCGGACACATTGTCAGAACTGTGCATTCAGCAATCATCATAACAGCTTCACGCGCGGGCGTTTCTTGCGATTTGTGGCCGCGGGGAACGAGGCCAGCGCAATGTCGGCGATGCGACGCAATTCGGCGCGGGTTGCGCCACCCGCCGCCTGCACGGCGATTCCCTGCGTGACCGTGGCGACGTAGCGGGCAAGATCGGCCGGATTGGTACCGCTGGGCAAGTCCTTCTCGCGGATCGCCCGTTCGAATCGTTTGCGCAGGGCCGTCTGGGCCGCCGCGCGTTGCCGGGCCATCTCCTTGCGCAGGCAATCGGCCGCATCTCCGCAGGCCAACGCACCTTGCACCATGAAGCAACCGCGCGGATAGCGTGGGTCGGTCGCCATATCGATGCTGCCCAACAGCAATCGCTCGACCACACCTCGTGCTGTCGATTCGTTGAGTGCCGAAGCCACATGCGATGCCGGCCCGGCGAGATAGCGATCGATCGCCTTACGAAACAGCGACTCCTTATTGCCGAAAGCGGCATACAGGCTAGGGCGATTGATGCCCATGGCCTTGGTCAGATCGGGCAGTGTGGCCCCCTGATATCCCTTGCGCCAAAAGACCTTCAGCGCGCGGTCGAGCGCTTGGTCGACGTCGAATTCTCGCGGTCTTCCGGTCGGCACGTGCAGCCCTCTATTTCTTACCAAATGGTACACTACGCACCTTGACCGGCCAAGGCGACGCTCCTAATCTTTACCATCCGGTACAAAACTAAGCCTAGTACATAAGGAACCATTACCATGTCGGGAAAGCTGTCAGGAAAAGTCGCGGTCGTTACAGGCGCGTCGAAGGGAATCGGGGCCGCCATCGCTCAGCATCTTGCAGCCGAGGGCGCCGCAGTAGTCGTCAACTATTCGTCGAGCAAGGAAGGAGCCGATCGCGTGGTCGGCGAGATCGCCAAAAAGGGTGGCAAGGCGGTTGCCGTGCAGGCCAATGTTGCCAAACAAGCGGATATTCAACGTTTGTTTGCCGAGGGGAAGAAAGCGTTCGGCAAGGTCGACATTCTGGTCAACAATGCCGGCATCTATCAGTTCGCGCCACTTGAAGAGGTTACCGCCGACCTTTTTCATAAAATGTTCGATCTGAATGTGCTAGGCCTAATTTTGGCCTCGCAGGAAGCCCTGAAGCATTTTGGGTCTTCCGGTGGAAACATCATCAACATCAGTTCGGTCGTTTCCACGGCGGCGCCCGCGCACGTTTCGGTGTACAGCGCGACCAAAGCTGCGGTCGATGCCGTGACCAAGTCGCTGGCCAAGGAATTGGGACCGCGCAAGATTCGCGTCAACTCTCTCAATCCTGGCATGGTGGATACCGAAGGGGTGCAGGCGGCCGGTCTGGGAGAGGGCGAGTTTCGCATGCAGACCGAAGCTCAGACGCCGCTCGGACGGATTGGCCAGCCAGGCGATATCGGTCCTGTTGCCGTGTTTCTGGCATCCGACGACTCGAAATGGATCACTGGCGAGACGCTTTATGTTGCGGGTGGCATGCGGTAAATCGTCGCAGAGTGCTGGCGTCCCTGCGCGCAAATCCAACGTATGGTAGGGCTGGCGGTCGCAACCTCAATCGCGTGTTGCGACCGTCGCCCAATACGCTGCATACATTGTTGCTAGCAGACTGGCAGATGCTCTGCTTGGCATTGACCCACGATCGAACGGGTTGCTAAGGTTAGCGACTTTTTGACAGAGCCGTTCTGATTCTTCGCCCAGGGCAAGGATGCCTTTTATGACTGATTCGCGCAATCGCTCACTGTCTTGGTCAATTGTGCTACTAGTTGCACTGGCGAATTGTCCGTTATCTGCGCGGGCCGAGACCCACGTGACGTTCGATATTCCCGACGCCATCGAATGTCGCGACGTGACGCCTGATAAGTGTCGTGCCGCGCATCCTGACCTGAAGGCCATTGAGGGACAATTTCGTCTTTCTGCGCGTATTACCAAAGGGGACGAAGCGGACGTCCTCGATTTTCTCTATATGCTCGTTAGTCCTGGCATGCGATTGAAGATTCATGATTACCTGCCCAATACGACGCTCGAAAGTGGCGTCGCGGACGACAGCATCGAAGTGGCAGAAAGCACAGAGAATTCGGCGGCTGCGAACGAAGATGCGCACGTCGGTTACAAGATTTTTTCCATCGGCGCGACGTTGAACCAGTCCACAAAGAAAACTGCCTCGAACCACTACAAGCAGATTGTCGCCAAGGCGCTGATCTTAGCGAGCGGCACGACGAACCGCGAACACGGCGTGTTTTTCAAATTGCGACCCTCTAACGGCGGATCGCTTGAGGGGGCCAAGGAGTTCACCTTTTTGGCAATCGTGCCACGCACCTGGCGCGGCGATTGGTGTACTGTGACGTGCGCGGCCCGGTCGAAGAAGAAGTCGTTCCTGCCGTCGAACCCGACTTTGGCCGGCATTGAGCAGGCACACGTTGGTTTATACCTGTCCGGAGATCGGGAAGCCGCGGCCCTCGCCGAGCAACTGTGTGCCGTGCAAGAGGCGAATGCGGGAGCCTTAAAGCAGCAATTGGCAGTCGAAGCCGACCAGTTGCTGGAATCGATGCACGAGGCCGTCACGCCGGATTGTCCCCTCGTCAGCCCTGACCAGTGGTTGCACTCCATCTTCAAGACCCGTAGCAGCAACCCGGAAGCTGAACGCGCCAAGGCGGCGATGCTAGACGTGCAAGACAGGCTTGGCCGACTCTCGGGCGCCAGGCCCTAGCATGGCTCTCGCATGCCACCTCAATCTGGTCGCTCAATGTGGACGAGCCAGTCTTCGTTGAACTCGACGTGCTTGATCGAGTAGCGGCGATACGTGTAGCTGACGTGAATTCTCCCGTCGGCAGTCTGGATAATACACGGATACGAGTATTCGCCAGGATTCGATTCCAGCTGACGCGGCTCCTCCCAGGTTTTTCCCTCATCGATTGACCGGGCGACGACCAACGGTGTGCGGCGTGTCGGCGAGTCGTTGTACACGACCAGCAAATGCCCGTTGGCTAGCCTGGTCATTGTAATCCCTGAATCGGGATTCTTGAGCTCCGTGGCCAGGGCATTGCTCCAAGTCTGGCCGCCATCGCGAGAGTCGATTTGCGTAATGTTGCGCGAGTGACGCAGCAGAGCGAGCAGAGTTCCATCGCGTCGCTGGATCACTGCCGGTTGGCTGCCGCCGCTCGTGAATCCTGCTCGCCGCCATGCCGACTCATCGCGCGCTAGGGTTAAGAAGTGCGAGCCCTCGACTTTGTCCTGCAGGCCCTCCACCGGTAGCAACAACGTCCCGTCGGCGAGCGCGATAGGTGGGTTGCGCGGCACGCACCACAGTTCCTCCTCTAGCACTGGCAAGTCTTCGCTCCACGTCAGGCCGTGATCGGTGGATGTGCGAGAAAACAAGCGGCAATGGTTCCATCCGCTGCCGCGGCGCGTCGGCCGCGAACCTTCCATTTGACACCACACGATCCACAAACGGTTCGTTGCATCGCGAAAAATTACGCCGTTTCCGGGGGGCGCCGTGGCACCCTGCAAGAGCACTTCCGGCTCGCTCCAGCTTTTCTCGCCCGGCTTCTTGCGGGCGAGAAACAGCGCTTGGTCATCGGCCGATTCGTAGCTGCCGCCGTACCATAAGCACAGCAAGTCACCACCGGCAGTCTCACAGATCGTCGAGCAATGATGGGCCGGGGCGAACGGAATTTGCTCGAACACCAATTCCGATGAGAATGCGATAGCTCCATAGGGGTCGGGAGTCTCGTGCTTGGGTCCCGGTTTATCGATTAGTGTTCCCACGACCGCATGGGTGGCGACGACGACGGGCTCCTTCCGTACGAGACTTGCCAGTGCGTCTTCGTAGGCCTGGCGGGCTGCCTCGTCCTGCCAGCCGCCATGAAAGACAAGCTTTCCCTCTTGGTCTAGCAAAAACAGCTCCGGCGTTTTTGTCGCGCCGAATTGCTTGGCTACGTCACCGTCTACATCACGATAAACGGGAAAGATAAAACCGCTCCGCTGCGCGAACGTGCGAATCTCGTCCGGGCTGTCCTCCGTATCGGAGCAGACGCCCACGTACAGCACATTGCGCAGGCGATACTTTCGGTAGAGCTGGTTGATATCAGCGACCGCGCGGGCCGTGGTATCGCAGCGGCTCGACATAAAAATAACGGTCGTGCCCGGCCGCTCACCATAGTTATCCATGGTGAGGGTTTCGTCAGACAACGACATCAACTTCACCGGCCCGACCGTATCGCCCGGCTCCAGGGCGGCTGTCCTCGAGACCAATCCCGCAACCGCAACGGTCGCCAAGACGATGCACGACAAGTTCTTCATCTCAAGGATTCCTTCATCTGCGAAAACGCGAACGCGACCACGAACGGAGCGAGAGACTCACCGCCGGCGCCCCCCCGACAAATATCGAAACGTGAATAGACGCGTCCGTGTCGATCCGGCCTGCCTACAGCGATCGCACGTATTCGATCAGATCGGCCAGCTCGTCGGCCGACAATTCCCCTTGGCCGGTCACATTCTGCGGCGCGTGCAGATCCTGCAATACCTCTTCAATACTCTGGGCACGACCGTGATGCAATAAGCGGACCTTGCGATGAACCCCCCGCAGCGACGGCGTGTTATAGCCGTGATAGAGATCCTTGGGAGACCCCAGGCCGACATCGTGAACCTCGCCGTCGGTAAACTCTGCGCCGCGATGGCAGGTGGCACAGCCGGCCTTGGCGCTCCGGAAAACCCGTTCGCCCTGTTGGGCCGCGGCCGACAGGGAACCATCAGGCTCGCGATAGGGGCTGGGGGGCTGTTGCATCTGGTCCAGGTAGGCCACCACCGCCTGCACATCCTCGCGCGAGGGCTCTGGTCCCAGCATGGTTTCCGTAAGCGACTTGCGTACCGACGCGCCGAGATCGGTCTGCCAGCCGTGCCAGGTCCAGGGGGCGGTTCGTGTCACGTTGAACAGGGAGGGCACAGTTTTAAATGTTCCATAACTGCCATCATTCATGGTGTCCATCGTCACGGCATTACTGCCGCCGTCGTAATGGCAACTTTGACAGCTGTACCACTGATCGAGGCTGCGGGCGCCATCCAAAAAGATCGCTTCGCCGCGCCGTGCCAACGACGGCGTAGCGGGCCCGCCTAGCGCAACTGTCTGATCAATGGCCCGCCGCTCGAGATCGACAATCTGCAAGCTGTTCGACAGATAATTGGCGATCAGCACACGGCGATTGTCCTTGGCAATGCGCACCGCCATCGGACGCCCTCCCAACTCGATGCGGAAGAAGCGGTTCGCATCCGCGGCCAGATCGCGATCGATATGATCGCCAGGACCCCCCGTGGCCTGAAATGGCAAGCCTGGCAATCGATAGGCTAACAACTCGTGCGTGCCTGAGCCTGTGGCAATTAGCCATTGTTCGTCGCTGGTCAGAGCCAGTCCGTGCGGATCGCTAACAGCGCGGCGTGGAGGATCCAGGGTTATCGCCTCGCGCTGCGCACGCTCGTCCATCCGCACCCGCGCGATCCGTGTGCCCAGCACCCAGCCGCGTTGTACGTTGCGCTCGTCGATGGGATTGTGGCGATAGATCATCCACGGAAAGTAAACGTACTGACCGTCCGCCGAAACTTGCATTTGTCCGGCGTTGATACCGCCAAACTCATTCAGGAATAATTGCTTGCGGGCATGCGTATCGACTACCGAGATGGCACGGTCGCCATTGCAGTTGACGGCCAACCTGGCGCCGTCGGGCGCGAGCGCCAGATAACGTGGCCAGCGGCCAACGGAAATCTTCTCGAGCAACTCGTTTTTGTCCAGGTCGATCACCGCGACGGCCGCCCCCAGCGTGAGCGCCACATACGCCGTATGCCCGTCGGGCGCGATTGCCACGCCGAGCGGTTCGAAGCCAATCGCAATTTTAGCCACCTGCTCTAGGGTCGAGCCTGACCAGCGAAATCGTTCGAGCGTGCCGCTATGGCTACAGCTAACGAGCAAAGTCTCACCGTGGAGAGCCAATGCCGAGGGACGGGCCCCACAACGGAGCTCGCGCGTGACGCGCCCGGTCGTTAGAGCAACGAGCGAAATCGAATCGGCGGTTTGATTTGCCGTGACGGCCCACTGCTCGTCGGGCGAGAGCACCACGTCCACCGGCGAGCGATGCACTTCTGTCGATATTAGCTCTTCGGCAGCGACGTGCCCGAACGGTCGATTGGCCAGTACGCCACTCGCGAGGATTGCTAGTCCAATAGCACAGGAAAGCAAGGAGCTTTTGCGGGCGAATGTCATGTCTTGGGAGAAAAAGCTCGTTGCCGCATATCGGTATAGATTTAGATACTGAACCTGACGTTCCTGTGACCATCGTAGTTCAAATGCACACGCCACGGCAACAGCCTTGGGGCATAGCGCCAGCAGCGAGAAGTTGTTTGTCTACAAGGTGATGGGGCACTTATCTAGATTGGTAAGCCAGAAACAGGCGAGTGACTGTCTTGTTCGCTAGCTTCGCCATTTGCCGCAAAACCCAGCTTTGCTGCGCACCGCGAGATATCAACTGGGCTCATGTATTGCGGTTAGTGGTTGCCCTCACCGATGACACGCAGTAGGCTGACCGGCGCGTGAGAGGCGTATTTGCCGAATCGAGGGAAGCGGATTTTTTGCCTGTGGCAGATTTTTCTGTGAACTATTGATTCCCAAGTGCGTATTAGTTGCAACCCACGGTCTGCCCCCGACGGGCGCTACGAGCCGGAGTCCCTGACCTAGGCGAGGTATGTTGGTTGGACTAATCCGCCTCGAAACCGTGGTAGGACTTAGTCAGATTTCTGGTGTTACTTCCAGTACTTCTTGTGGAGATGTAACTCGTTATGAAAAGCGCTCTAACTTTCTGCACGACATTGGCCCTGCTGGTAAGCGTAGCTGTGGCCGCTGAGCTGAAGAGTGGTCTTGAACCGGGCAAGCCGATCGGCCCCTTCGACGTCGTCAAGTGCGCGGGTCCCGATGACAAGGTGAAGGTCGGCGACGAGCTATGCTATCGTTGCAAGTACGGCAACCGCCCGATGGTGATGGTCTTCTCGCGTTCGTCGGACGCCAAGGTTGCCGCACTGGCAAAGAAGCTCGACGCCGCCGTCGAGGCTAATTCGGCCAAGCAGTTGGCTGCGTTTGTCAGCATGTTGGGTGGCGATCGTGAGGCCCTCGAGTCCACCGCCAAGCAGTTTTGCACCGGCAACAAGTTGGCCAACGTACCGTTGGTTGTGCCGGTCGAATTCGAGAACGGTCCTGCCGACTACGGGATCAACCCCGATGCCGAGGTGACCGTGATCGTTGCCAAGGGTGGCAAAGTCATGGCGAACCACGGCTTCGCCAAGGGCGACGTCAATGACGCCGCCATTGCCGCGGTGCTGGCCGATGTTTCGAAGCTGGTCCAGTAATTTTTAAACGGAAGCAATGATCTGTCGGCTCTGGGTGTCACACGCGTACTCATCGACAGGATTGCCTAGAGTCCGTCGAAGCCACGGCCGCTGTCCGAGTAATTCGGGCAGCGGCTTTTTTCATTGGCTCGCCGCGGATATCACTTTGCGTCGCGTGCAGTAACAGCGAGTTTGAGGATCGTATTCCAGTTACGACCGGTGCCACGCGTCTGCAATTTCTGCTCGATCAAGGTGCCAGTTAGATTCGAGCGTCCGATTCCGGCCGGGTAGACCAGGTATAGTTGCCGGCCATCGGAATGCAGTACTTCAGGCCCCTTGATCGCGCTGCGGAGAGTATTCACGTCCGCAGGTTTGGGCACTTTCTTGAGAAACATTATCACCAGATGGCTCGGATCGTGTTGGGCCTCTTTGCTGAAGGGATTGCGTGCGATCGTCGATTCCCATTCATCCACCGAACGGACGAGGAAATCGGCGGTTAGTTGCAAACGCTTAGCAGTTTCCTGTTCCAGCAAGCTTTCCAGCTTTTCGCCTGTGAGCCGGCTGCTGTCGAACACCAAGTTGCCACTTTGCAGAACCGACCGAACGCCGGTGAGTCCGAGCTGTTCCAGTAGTTCGCGCAGCTGGGACATGGCAACTTTGTTTCGCCCGGCGACGTTGATGGCGCGCAGCAATGCGATGCGAATTGACATAGCCAGACCATAGGTGGCGTGATTCGTAACGTCAACGATTCTCGGCACGGACGCGATTCGCCCCTCGAATGCGGACCTAAAGCTGCTGGCGTTTCTCGAATTGGCAATGGCTGCTATGATTTCCGCTCGATTTTGCGTCGATCGGGAGGCGCTTTCCTAACTGGCCAGGGAGGACGCGGCCATGAAGCTGCTAGCACTCACCGAAGGGGCGGATCACGTTTGCTTTCGTTATCGCATTGGCGCCTTTCAACCGGCGCTGGAGAGTGCTGGGATAGCGCTTACGGTAGCGCCGCTTGCACGCGATTTACGGGTTCGCCTTGGGCAGCTTCGCGCGGCCAGCGATGCCGATGTCGTTATCTTGCAGCGTCGTCTGCTGCCGCGCTGGCAGCTGTGGCTGCTTCGCCGGGCAGCTCGAACCCTGATTTACGACTTCGACGACGCGGTGTTTCGGCGCAGTAGCCTGTCGCGCCGCCGTACGATCAGTTGGACGCGGCGCCGGGGCTTCGCGGCTACAGTGCGGATGGCCGATCTCGCCATAGCTGGTAACCCATTCTTGCACGATGCCGCGGCGCGGCTGGTCGGGGCGGACCGCGTGCGCCTGATTCCGACTTGCATTGAAACAACAAAGTACCCACAAGCCGAGCATGGCCGCTCGGGAAGCGACGTCCGGCTCGTTTGGATCGGACAACGCAGTACGCTGCGTTATCTAGTCGATGGCAGGCAATGCCTTGGCGCCGTGGCCCAACGCCTTCCAGGCATTGAGTTGCGAGTGGTCTCGGACGTTTTTCCTGATGATGTCGGTATTGCGGTGGCGCCGCGCAATTGGTCGCAGCAGAGCGAGGCTCACGAAATCGCCAACGCCGACATCGGTATTTCGTGGCTCTCGGATGACGACTGGTCGCGCGGCAAGTGCGGACTAAAAGTGTTGCAATACATGGCCGCCGGTCTCCCGGTTGTGGCCAATCCCGTCGGCGCCAACCGCGACATGGTGATCGACGGCGAGACTGGCTATCTCGCCAGCACTCCTAATGAGTGGGCTGCGGCCATCGAACGCTTGGCGCACGACCCAGCCAAGCGCCGTGCCATGGGCGAACGAGGGCGCCACCTGGCTGCCGAACGATATGGCATCGACCGCTGGGCCCCGGAGTTTGTGGCTACTATGTTGCGACTATCCCGGTACGAAGTTTCGCACGTCAGGATTTCTTCACGGACCGACGCTGGTCAAGAGCTGGTCGACCAACAAGGCAAAACTTGCTGAGCAGATAGCGTTGCGGGTGCCGTGCTTTGTTGCGTGCATCATGGCGAGAGGCATTCGCAGGTGCCCAACGGGTTCCCTTTTAAACGCGTTCGGTCGGCGGCGGCGTGCGGTGAATCACTTTTTTGGTTCGTTGGCCTTGGGAAAGCCCGCCCCGAGCAAATCCTGATAGCCGGGCTTGAGGGGCCGCACATCGTATCCCAGCTTTTGTAAGACGTCGGCGGCCAACACTGCGCGGCCCCCTTTAGCGCAGTGGCAATAGACGATCTTGTCCTTGGGTACAGACTTTTCAAGCCGCTCGACAAAATCAGGCTCCTTGGCCTTCTTTGCCAATTCTCCCAGTGGGACCAGCACGGCACCTGCCACATGCCCGCGGTTCCATTCGCCCGGCTCGCGTACGTCAACGAGCACGGCCTTCTTTTCGGCAATTCGTTGCTTCACGGTGTCGAGCGAGTCCTTGGTGAACTCGGTCTCGGCCCACACTAGCGATACAAATAGCGACAGTGCAATTGCGAGAGCCAACGAGCGAATAGGCAAGCTTCACCTTTAGGGTTGTATTGGCGAGCATCTCTGAAACCTGCGGACCAAGAACGGTCGTCCACGGTGTTACGTGCGAAGGTCGTTTCCACGCCACCATTC